>JAUUZS010000177.1 GCA_030589835.1 Cyclobacteriaceae bacterium | reverse complement strand
TTGGTATAAACGGCTTTGGAAGAATAGGAAGATTAGTATTCCGTGCTGCAGCAAAAAGATCAGATGTTCAAGTTGTTGGAATCAACGATTTGATTGATATCGATTACATGGCATATATGCTTAAGTATGACTCTACTCACGGCAGATTTGATGGCGATGTAGAAGTTAAAGATGGTCAGCTTATTGTAAATGGCACTGCCATCAGAGTGACTTCTGAGCGAGATCCTGCAAACCTTAAATGGGATGCTGTTGGAGCTGAATACGTGGTGGATTCGACTGGGTTGTTCCTTACAAAAGAAAGCGCCAAAGGCCACCTGGCTGCCGGAGCAAAGAAAGTAGTGATGTCTGCTCCTTCTAAGGACGATACTCCAATGTTCGTAATGGGTGTTAATAACGCAAAATATACGAATGACATGGATTTCGTATCGAATGCATCGTGTACTACCAACTGTCTTGCGCCAATCGCAAAGGTATTAAATGACAAGTGGGGAATCGAAGAAGGTTTGATGACTACAATTCACGCAACCACTGCAACTCAAAAAACCGTTGACGGTCCTTCAATGAAAGACTGGAGAGGTGGAAGAGGTGCAGGCCAAAACATTATTCCTTCATCAACTGGTGCTGCTAAAGCGGTAGGAAAAGTTATTCCTGAATTAAACGGAAAACTTACCGGAATGTCTTTCAGGGTTCCTACTCCAGACGTCTCTGTAGTTGACCTGACGTGCACACTGAAAAATGGTGCTACCTATGAAGAAGTTTGCGCAGCAATGAAGGAAGCTTCTGAAGGCGAACTGAAAGGTGTATTAGGTTATACAGAAGATCAAGTTGTTTCTAACGATTTCGTTGGCGATCCAAGAACTTCTATTTTCGATGCAGGTGCCGGCATTCAGTTAAGCCCGACTTTTGTAAAGGTGGTTTCATGGTATGATAACGAAATGGGATACTCTGAAAAAGTAGTTGACCTTATCGCATTTATGGATACTAAAAAATAATTAAGGTTTTTTAAAATCATTAAAAAATACCCGGGAGCTTCTTCCGGGTATTTTTTTGTCAAAATTTTAGCGTTTTTCATAAAAGGAAAAAGTAGTTAACACTTGCGAGTAATCGCTTTGCGAAAATTTGCATTTTCTTTGTGAAAATCAGCGTAATTCTTGCCTGAACTGTAAAGGGTTATCACGCAAAGATGCGCAAAATATCCGCAGAGTTACGCAAAGTGTAAACCACGAAATGAAAAACGCCAAAATTTTTCAACATTCTTCATTTAACTTTGAGCTTTCCCATCAAAACCCACCCCTAGCCCCTCCAAGGAGGGGAATCGTTAGCTCCACTTTTAACTTTTACCTTTTACCTTTTACCTTTTACCTTATATTCTAAAGCATAAAAAAAGGGCAACTACTGCCCCCGCCCCATTACCTAAATCAATTCTTATAAATATTAAATCAATTCCATTTGCGCATCTGTAATTTCAAGGTTGTGGAATACCTTTTGCACATCATCATTATCTTCCAATATATCAATCATTTTCATCACCTTGCCAAAAGAATCATCGTCCAGAGTTACGGTGGTATTTGGAATTCGCTGCAGTTCCGCATTTTCTGTTTCAACTCCCATCTCTTCCAATTTCTTCTGAACTCCCCCAAAATCACTCATTTCACTGATAACGGTCAAATACCCGCCTTCTGAAGTTACATCCTCTGCTCCACAATCGATCATTTCCAGGGTGAACTCATCCTCATCCATGGACTCAGTCATCTTGATAATAAAAATTCCTTTACGGTTAAAAATAAACTCTAAAGATCCATTTGTTCCCAGACTGCCTCCGTGCTTGGTAAAAGCAGCCCTGACACTGGAAACTGTCCGGTTTGTATTATCCGTTAAACACTCCACAAAGACTGCCACACCATGTGTTGCATAGCCTTCATAGGTCGTTTCCTGATATTGTTCGGCATCGGTTCCTGTAGCTTTTTTTATTGCCCTTTCTATATTGTCTTTAGGCATATTATTTCCCTTGGCATTGGAAATTGCCAGCCTTAAACTAGGATTTCCTTCAGGATCACCTCCACCCTCTTTTGCAGCAATCGCAATCTCCTTTAGAATTTTTGTGAATATTTTTCCTCTTTTAGCATCTGCCGCTCCCTTTTTCCTTTTTATGGTTGACCATTTACTATGTCCTGACATAATTCAATTTAATTTTAGTACTACAACAAAATTAACAGTTTTAACTAACTTATAAGGAATCAAAATTCATTAATTCATCAACTTTCCCCGGAAAATATTCTTATCCGCTTTCAATTGGACATGTTTGTACCAAATATTGAGCACTACGCCAAATATGGTAAGCCCCATACCGAAATAAACAAGGTAATTGAATCCTTCATCAAAAAACACATACCCAAAAAACAAAGCATAGATTATTCCCAAATATCTCAGACTAGCCACTTTAGAAATCTCTTCTGTCTGGAAAGATCGTGTCATAAAATACTGCGCTATTTGCGTCAATACCCCCACCATCAATAAAATAAACCAATCAATGCCTTTTGGCATTACCCAGTCAAAACAGGTCCATATACCGGCGATCGGCAAGGTGACTAGTGGGAAATAGAAAATAATAACCAAGGGATGTTCAGAGGTATTCAATTTTCTGATGCAATTAAAAGCTACTCCTGAGAACAAAGACGAGCTGAACCCCATCAGAAGATATATAGTACCGATCCTTGGGTCAAATCCTTTTACCATCACAATCCCCACAAAGGATATAATAAAGAAAAACCATTGAATAGGCCGCACTTCTTCTTTCACAAAGAATATCCCTAAAATTGTCGCAAATACAGGTGAAAGAAATAAGATGGTGGTGGCCGTGGCGAGTGGAATTTCCTGGATTAATCGATAATACAAAATAAGTGCCATAGCTCCTGAAACACCTCGCAGTATCAATATTTTTTTGTTTTTCCCCCAAACCGAAACTTTGGATACTTTTAGGATGCCGACACTCAATACTAAGGATACCACCGAGCGAAAAAATACGACCTCAACAGCCGGGATATGAGGAACCAGCTTTACCGCCACATTCATCAACGAGAAAAATAATGTGGCTAGTAGCATGAACCAAACTCCTTTACTCATTATGATGCTGATAAAATGTAGATTTTAATAAAAACACAAAACTAAAAAAAAAATTAAAAACAGATTTTAAATAAAGTCCCGGGGCATGATTAGGCATGTATCAAATTAGGGCAGACTATTTAACGATTAGGCCGTCTTTTATTTCCAGAATTCTGTCCGCCATTTGAGCCAGGTGTTCATTATGTGTTACAATGACAAATGTTTGATTGAGCTCTTTCCTCAGCTTAAAAAACAATTCATGAAGATCATCTGCATTTTTTGAGTCGAGGTTACCGCTCGGTTCATCGGCAAATACAATTTCCGGATCGTTGATCAATGCTCTTGCAACAGATGCCCGTTGCTGTTCTCCACCTGAAAGTTCCGAGGGTTTATTGTTTTTTCGATCACTGATCCCCAGTAATTCCAACAATTGGAGAGCCTTTGCCTCAACCTTCTTTGTGTCTTGCTTACTGATATAACCCGGAATACATACATTTTCCAAAGCCGTAAATTCCGGCAGCAGGTTATGAAATTGAAAGACAAAGCCAATATTCATATTCCGAAACCTGGCAATCTGATTATTATTCAGACTAGTAATATTTTCTCCTTTTACAAAAAGTTCCCCTCCATCGGCATTATCCAGAGTACCCAAAATATGAAGCAAAGTGCTCTTTCCTGCTCCTGAAGCCCCAACTATTGATACAATCTCACCCTTTTTAATTTCAATATCAATCCCCTTCAACACCTTCAGGTCTCCATACGATTTGGCGAGTTGCTTTCCTTTTAGAATCATTAAGTATCTTTTGCTACATTAAAATTAATTCAAACATAAGAAATTCGTGCAAATCTTTTTACATGAGACGTAAAAACATAAGTTTTTTTTTAATCAAGGTTTAACCTTTGGTAAATATTTTTAAAACCTCTAGTTTAGACCAAAATATGAGACAATGAATATTCACGAATATCAGGCAAAGAACACACTTAAAAGTTTCGGTGTCAATATCCAGGAAGGGATAGTAGCAGATACACCCTTAAAAGCTGTTGCGGCGGCAAAAAAATTAAATGCGGAAACCGGCACAAACTGGTGGGTGGTAAAAGCTCAAATCCATGCCGGAGGAAGAGGCAAGGGTGGAGGAGTGAAACTCGCAAAAAATTTGCAGGAAGTAGAGGATATTTCAAAACAGATCCTTGGAATGCAATTGGTGACACATCAGACAGGCCCTGAGGGAAAGAAAGTTCATAAAGTACTCATTACGGAAGATGTATATTATCCGGGCGACACTGAACCTAAGGAGTATTATGTAAGTATTTTACTAGACCGGGCAACCAGTTGCAATGTGGTAATGGCCTCTACTGAGGGAGGTATGGACATTGAAGAGGTTGCAGCCAATACACCCGAAAAAATCATCAAAGAATGGATCGATCCCGGACAGGGGCTGAAACCATTTCAAGCCAGAAAGGTAGCCTATAAATTAGGCCTTGAAGGAAAAGTAGCACGTGAAATGTCAAAATTTATCCATGCCTTATATACTGCATTTATTTCTACCGATGCCTCATTATTTGAAATTAATCCAGTATTAAAAACATCAGACAACAAAATCCTTGCTGTCGATGCAAAAGTCAATCTGGATGACAATGCGCTATACAGGCACCCGGAGCTTGAGGCGATGCGTGACATCACCGAAGAAGATCCTCTGGAGCTGGAAGCCGGAGAAGTTGGGCTAAACTATGTGAAGCTCGATGGAAACGTAGGCTGCATGGTGAATGGCGCCGGATTGGCTATGGCTACCATGGATATCATTAAGCTATCTGGTGGTGAACCGGCAAACTTCCTCGATGTTGGAGGGGGAGCAAATGCCGAGACAGTAGAGGCAGGGTTCAGGATTATTATGAAAGACCCAAATGTAAAAGCTATCCTTATCAATGTATTTGGAGGAATTGTACGGTGTGACCGGGTTGCTCAGGGGGTGGTTGAAGCCTATAAAAATATTGGAACCATTGATATCCCTATAATCGTGCGACTACAGGGTACAAATGCAGCGGAAGGCGCAAAAATTATTGATGAAAGTGGGCTGAAAGTAAAGTCTGCTGTTTTACTCAAAGATGCAGCCAATAGAGTAAAAGAAGTCTTGGCTTAAAGAAGTTAGAGGTTAAAGGCTGAAGATGGAATAGTTTTTTTTCTTTTGCCATTTTGCTTTTAGCTTTTACGAGTGGCCTATTTTAAGCACAATAACCGAAATTCGTTACAAAACATTTTTTTAAGTTAATCGCATAAAATTATTGGACAACACGCAGAATTTATTCATTTTTGCATTCCAAATGTGCCTGTACATGCCTATCGGCTTACAGCGTTCAACTGGACTCTCTGTTTAGAGAGGATATACCATTAAATGCGCCCGTAGTTCAACTGGATAGAATACCGGATTTCGGCTCCGGGGGTTGAGGGTTCAAATCCTTCCGGGCGTACTTTTTTACCATATCAATTTAAGTCAAAATAGTCTTTATATAATGTATAGGCAGTTTTGACTTTTTTTTGGTAAAAAATAATAACCCCCAAAATGAGGGGCAATGTTTTTATTATACTAAAATCAATTCCTTGTTTTTCAGTACTTAAAAAATATCATCTATTATTCAGGTTATATCTTCCTATACTTAATAGATCAGCACAAAACGCAAAGGATTTGCAAAATATGCAGAGCACTTTTTCGCCCTGGATGCGGTAGTCAGGATTGTGATTTTAACTTATCATTCTTTGAGCCAAACAGCCTTTTATGCTTCTTAATAATCTCCAGGCTGTTCAAATCTTGTGGCATCATTTGTTATTCCCTATTTTACCAAACAGTCGTACACCCTTTGGATCAATCAGGAAGACGCTAAAAATTTAATTATTAATTTGCTTCGCATTACATTCTTTGTACTTTTGCAACCCGTTCAAAAAACGGTCTCGTGGCCGAGTGGCTAGGCAGAGGTCTGCAAAACCTTTTACGACGGTTCGAATCCGCCCGAGACCTCAATTTTAGTAAGAAACCCACTGGATATCAGTGGGTTTTCTTTTTTACAATTCCTCCTTTACCATACCGCAATGCAGCATCATATCTCCGAAATAAGGATTGTTGATTTCCTTCTCAGATGCCAGCCAGTAAGCACCGGTGTTGTTGAAAGCCATGGGACAATACTGCTTATAAACAGGTTTGTCATTATTTGATGAACTTTTCACCAGGGCATAAACATTTTGTGAAAGGTCATTGAAATGCTTCCTTTGAACCTTAATATCGCTCGATTCTGAGATTTCTTTTGCATTGGCTTTGACCTTTTTTGACACATCATCACTCTTGTCGCCGACAAGCGCTACTAAATCTTTTGCGGCAACACCTGCCGTTTTGCTATCCGTTTTCACCAAAGCATCTTTAATTTGCAAATAAGAAGATAAAATGCCCTGAGTTTGCTGAGCGAAACCGGCAATTGAAATAATGAAGCTCAGGCCTATTGCAAGCATAAACTTTGATACTGAATTTTTAATGTTCATAGTTTTAAAATTTAAAAGTTATAAATAATTATTTATTGATAATGTTGAACTCAAATGTTACTTTTTCCCATTGAAAGCGAATTGTACAGGAGTTATCATCTATAGGAATAACTTTAAATGTCAGCTCTTCCAAACTTTCATCTGACAATATTGGGGTCACCTCCATTCTCAACACATCCTCATCTGTGTTGTATTCATCTGCCAAATGCTGATCCCACTTGGTGTTGAGGATGATTGTCCAATTGTCTTTTCCCGGAATAGTAAAAAGGGCATATTTTCCTTTTTTAATTGTTTGTTCATTGATAACCACATCCTGCCTAAAATTGATGGATGTTGCATTGTGAGTGCCTGTAGACCAGATCTCTCCATAGGCTACCAATCCTCCGAATACCATGCGGCCACGCACTCGTGGCGAGCTGTAATCGATATGTACATGATTTACGCCTACATTTACCATAGCTGCTGTGTGTGGACTTTTAACTTTTGTGTTTGAAGTTTCAGCCGACATGCTATGATTGTGATTATCCATTTTTTTATTTCCTGTCGTACAGGAAAAGGAAAATGCAACCGCCAAAAATATTATGATAAGTTTATTCATAGTGTTATGATTTATTGTATTATAATTTACTTAATGTCTGTCTATAAAGTCCACAGCCAAGTCAGTCCTAAAAGCATTTCACTTTTAATCTCTGGCCTCTAACTTCTAGCTTCTAGCTTCTAGCCTCTAACTTCTAGCTTCTAGCTTCTAGCCTCTAACTTCTAGCTTCTAACTTCTGGCTTCTAGCTTCTAACTTTTAACTTTTACTTGATTTCATCTTTCACATTCCCGCAGGTAAGCATGGACTCTCCGAAATACGGATTCATAATGTTTTCTTCTGTACTTAACCAATCCGCACCATTAAAATCGTCTGCCATGGGGCAATGTTGAATAAATAGTGGTTTTTCAAAAGGATCAAAAGCCTTTGCCAGTTGAATCATATGTTCGGAAAGCGGTTTGAATGGTATTCTTGCTGAAGTTATATCTGTAGCTTTCACAAGTTCTATGATCAATTTCGCAGCTGGCATGCTATGCTGCATCCAAAAGTTATGAGCTTCACCTTCGAACATAGACATGCTGATGCCTTTTAGCTGTTTCTTGAATTTTTCCCCTTCAGTCCTGGCCAGGTCAAAATCATCATTCACCAACGCATTTTTAAGAGAGAGGTATGATTCATACAATGGGGATAATGCCTGCTTTACATCGGTATTTATCTCCATTGGTTTAAGCTCAACCTTTTGTTCGCTTTGAACCATTCCTCCATCCATACCATGATTATGACCAGTCATAACCGCTCCACCTTCCGGCCTGTCTGCCGACGAGGCAGGACTCATCATACTTGGTTTCCCAGCTAATTGAGCAGCC
>JAUUZS010000110.1 GCA_030589835.1 Cyclobacteriaceae bacterium | reverse complement strand
GCTTAAGGTTCTGCTCAAACATATACCATGATGCCTGTTGTTGCGGAGGTGACTGGTTGATCTGCTGAAGATAGCTGATAATCCTGTCCCGTTGGAATTCGCCTGTTTGAGGATCAGTAAACGCCTGCCTGATCTCATAGCTTACGTTGTTCCCCTGAATCATATCCCATTGCTCATCATCGGTGACCTGCAATCCCAGCTGGTCATACTGATCCTGAAAGGCTATCTTTACAATGAGGTAATCCCATGCTTGCTGACGAATGGAAAACATTTCTCCTTCAGATGGATTTCTGCCGTAATTGACAGTATAACTATTTTTTCTCTGGTTGATCTCTTCCTGGTACCTATCCCGTTGAATAGTTTCCCCGGCGATCTCCCCAACATCCGTTTTATTGTTTCCTAATATTGCTGAATTTGGGCCGAGGACATCCCCTCCAACAACAAAGAATCCCAGTCCTATTGCGATTACTCCAATTGCCCAGCCTGATCTTTCCCTAATTTTATTTATTAACGCCATATGAAATTTTCTTAAAGTGCCGCAAAAATAGCTACTTCGATACTTAAAACCAAAAAAATAAACCTTTCTAATACTTACCCCTCTACCTACTATTTTTGATTATTTATGGTAAGCATAATATTATCTATTCGAATATCCTCAATACTTTCAATTGTAAAAGTAAACTCGTTTAATGTGATCTTTTCTTTTTTCTTCGGAAAATCTTCAGCCAGGGTCAATATCAATCCTCCAAGTGTTTCATAATCCCCCTCTGGCAAATGGAAATTATATTTATCATTGAGATAATCGATTTCATGTCTTGCGCTAAAAAGAAAATTGTTTTCATCCATATTCTGCTCCAGCAAATCTTCTTCATCGTGCTCATCCTGAATTTCGCCAATAATTTCCTCAATAATATCTTCTATGGTGACAATTCCTGATGTCCCCCCGTATTCGTCCACCACCAATGCAAGATTCTTTCGCTCTTCAATTAGTTGGATCATCAGTTTATTAGCCAGCATGGTTTCAGGGACTATTATGATCGGGATGAGTATATCCGACACACTTTTTGGTTTTTTAAACAACTCGATGGAATTGCAATAACCAATGATATTATCAATCGACTCCTTGTAAACCAGCACCTTAGAAAAGCCACTTTCTATGAAGGCCGATTTTAGTTCTTCTATAGAATCGTCAATACTTATTGTTACCAATTCCGTTCTGGGCACCTGACAATCTCTTACTTTTATGGTTTTAAATTCCAATGCGTTGGTGAATATTTTGGCATCCACTTCCTGCTTTTTTTCATCTTTTTGATCATCAATCATACTTTTTATGTATTGATTTAGATCAATCAAGCCAAAGATAGGTTTGTCTTCGGAGTATTCCAGTCTGAGTAATTTTTCAATAAAGAACTTAGAAAGGTTAACGATAAACCACACACCGGGATAAAAAATAATATAAATAATGAAAATCGGTATCGACAAAAATGAAAGCATCCTGTTGGGATGAATCAATGACAAACTTTTAGGCAAAAACTCAGCCGTCACCAGCACAACAAAGGTTGCGATAATGGTCTGAAGCACGAATATAAACAGCTCATTATTTAAAAATTCCGGAAGTAGTCCGGCAATAAAGGGCTCCAGTAAAAAAGACATAAATATACCATATATGACCAAGGTTACATTATTGCCGATCAGTGTTGTGGTAATAAACCAGGAAGGTTTATTTAAGAATCCGGACAAAATCTTGTCAGACAAGTGCCCTTGCTGGCTTCTGAGTTCTATGTGCAATTTGTCAGCCGAAATAAAGGCAATTTCGACTCCGGAAAAAAAAGCCGAAAGCACCAGGGAGACTAAGATGATAATAATATAATTTGCTGCGATCATTTTATTCGGAAAGGGCTAAGCCTACAACTGTTATGCTTTTTTTATATTTAGTTGTCAATATCATAGTCCAATATAAAAACAAAATATCGATTGAATAAAAAAAATACTAGATTTCAACTTTACGCCCATTTTTTTTTATGATTCCAAAAGAAAGCAATAACAATGTCCATATTATTCATTGAGGGAAATCGTCCCTTTTGAGTTTAGTATTTTCCAATACGAAAAATCTTGTTTTGCTTCCAGCCCATCTCCAACGTGCAATTCTCCATCTTTTTCTATCCTAACAAATTTATCTGTAAATACCATTTGCTTTTTGCGATCCCAAAATAGTTCTTCGGTATTAAGCCTGTCGTTGGTTTCACGATCCTGGAGCACTACATTTCCAGTGGCTTTGTAGAGGTCATCTTTTTTTGTATAAAAACAATAATCAGCCCTTAAAGAGGAAGTAGACTGCCCTTGTTTGTTATAAAACTCAAGGAAAAACCCTGCAGGAAACTCTTGATCACCGCTTCTGAAATCAAGTATTCTGGGTGTTTCCATTTTTAGGTTCACAATAGCGGAGTCACTTCTGTAAACTACCAGATTTGTACCTTCTCTTATCGGACCGGTATATTCCTGGATTTCTACAATATCATCTTTACTATCGCAAGAAAAATTGCTTGCTAACCAGCATAACACCAAACAAGACGTTAAAAAGTATCTCATTCCCATAAAAAAAAGCGACCTAAGAAAATCTCAGGCCGCTTTTTATTTAATTTATCTATTATTTTTTCTGTATGGACACCGTTTGATTTATCCAGCATCCTACTTTATATGAATCTCCAACCTGAATATCCCAGGTAAATATCTCTTCCATTCTCGGAAACTGTGCCCTGGCCCTACTCATTCCCGCACTATCGCCTGCAAGTTTGAACATGTCATAAGCAGCAATATATATCGCTTTGTCATGTATTGGATTTTTTCCCTTCTTACAATCTTCATAGCTATTATAATACAGGTTGCCAATTAATTTATAGGACTCCTTCTTTGTAGGATCTGCAGCTACTGCTTTCCTGGCATAGTCCCTTGCGCTCACGCTTTTACCTAAATTTGACTGTATCACAGCAAGTGAGTAATAGGAGTCTCCCTTCTTGGTATTGTCATCTGTCAACTCAATGGATTCTTCCAGGTAAATCAATGCGGTTTCAAAATCTTTTTTCGATGCCGCAGATTGTCCGATTAATTTTGCCAGTCCATATCGTGGTTCGTTTTTCTGTACCACTTTAGCGGCACTGATCGCAACATCCAGGCTCATGCATTTGCCTGCAAATGAAAGGCGCAATATATTTTTTGCGAGCTTCAGATTTTCAGGCTCGGATTCAAGTTTTGGCCCCAGTGTACTCTTGACAAACTCACAATCCACATCAATAGTGCGCACCAACATCTCATTTACTTTATCCAGAACAAATTTTAATTTGTCCACATTTTTCTTTACATCTTCTATTTTGTAGTTTATTATTCGAACAATTTCCTCATAAATTTCCAATATTTCGTCATCACTAACATTTCCTCCGGAAACTTTATGTCTTCTTACTACATCCATATACGGCAATAAATTCAAATCCATTACATTATTTCCGTTCAATTCAAATGTGCTTTTGAACAACATAAAAAGCTCTTCATATCTGGTTTTATCGCCCACATAATACTTGTAAGCATCGTAGGCTTTCCTGTTCAATACTTTGCCTTCTTCCCCAAAATATTTAATCCTCAAATCATAGAGCAACAATACTGAATCCATAAAAACAGTCTTTTGTGCTTTATCTGCTGCCTCACTTGCTAATCCATTATATATTTTTACACCATTAATGTAAATGGATTTATTCAGGTTGGGAACATCTTGCAGTAACCAACTTAAATGATTTGCAGCAGCTCTGTAATTGCCTTGCTTAAAATTGTCAGTGTACAATGCGTTTTTTTCTTCTGCCTTCGCTTTATCTTCGGGCCAGTTCCACTGGGCCTGGGCTGCTCCAAATGATAACATCCCTAAAAATCCGATTAGAAAAACCTTCGCTTTCATAATAAAAATTTATTTAAACTTACTTTGATTTCTGTACCATCCATAAGAACGATCATTAAATGTCATTCCCATGCTTACTTTAAAATAATCTTCTCTAATTAATCCATTAGAGGTTGTGCCTAATTGTCCAAACTTAACTCCAAAATTAAATATGGATGACCTGCCAGTAGGTAAAGATACACCAAAATTGATACCAAAGTCATCAATATTTTTATTATTTATCATTACCGGTGTTTGCTCATAGTTAAAACCAAACTGATATGTCACCCGCTTCATGTAATTTGTTACAGAGAGAAAATCAGGCGTGAATTCCCCTCCAAGGATGATTTCATAACTATTGGCAAGCTCTTGTTCCGTACCAAAATCTGACTTGAACTGAGTCCAGTCCCTGGAATAAAAATCTACTCCAAAAGTCCACTTGTAGGCTTTGGAAATGCTTAACCCGGCACCGTATTTTTGTGGCAAATAGGTAAATCCTTTTTGGTTATGGACAATGGTATCACTGGGAGGTAAGGGATCACTACTGGCAATCTCGAGTCGTTCGTCTCTTGTGGTATTCATATTCGAAGCCAATTCATAAATAAACCCCAGGTTAACCTCCATATCCTTACCAAATTTCTTCTTCATGTTAAGCCCGCCTTCAATTAGTAAATCGGAATATCGTGATGAACGTAAAAATGTAGATGAATTGATGTTTTTTGCATAGCCAATAGTATCTGCTTGATTTGCATAAACTTGTTCGCTTATATCTATAATAGATTCATCTTCGACCGTGCCAAAAGTATAGCCTGCACGTACACCCACATATAAAAAGTCAGGGATCAGTCGCCAACCGCTACTCAAATATACCTGATTGATTCCTCCACTACCGGTGTATTGGTAGGTGGTAGCTGCTTCTGGCCGGTTTATCACGTTGCCATCTGCGAGAATATTATAAGAAACACGGCTATACGGCATAAGACCGGCAGCCATAGTCCATTTTCCATTGGATATCGGAAATCCAATGGTCAAATAGCTCAAGCCTCCTGATGTATTGCTCTGCTTTAATGCGGTGGTATTTAAGGTTCTTTTTTCAGTTACGAGCCCTGCATCAAAGGTAGAAAAGTTGTTTAAAGGCAAAAGGGCAGGGTTTATATTATTCAATATCCAGGGCTTGCCATTGCTAATGCCCAGCCCCCCCATATTATTTTGATACGTCAACGCCTTGTTAGATAAGGTGCCGATTCCAAAAATAGAATATGGACTTGCGGCACTTTGAGCATTCACCCCTGCTGCCATTCCTGAAAGCAGGAACACTGAAAAAACAAGTTTTTTAATCATTCAAATTAAACCTCACAATTTGATTAAGACCGACTAGAACTAAATTTGGGATTGCAAATATGTGACCTTTTATTTTAGATTCAAAAAAAATTGCATCGCCTCCACAGATTATAATGGTTAATTCATCAAAAAATTGTTTGTAGCGGTCAATTATTCCTTCCAGCTCGGCAATTGTTCCGTTAACAGCCCCACTCAACATACACGCTTTGGTGGTTTTTCCGATCAATTCAGGCTGTCCTTTTGCCGCAACCAAAGGGAGTTTTGAGGTAAATTTGTGCATGGCCTTCAACTTCATTTCTACACCCGGAGATATGCCCCCTCCATGATACGAACCTGATTTATCAATCATATCGTAGGTAATGCACGTGCCAATATCTATGATGAGGCAGTTTTTATTTTTATGTAAAAATCCAGCGCCTGCAGCTGAAGCTATTCGATCTACGCCGAGGGTGTGAGGGGATTCATAAAAATTCTTAAAAGGAAGCGGTGTCTCATGATTGAGCACTAAAGTATTGGTGATTTTCGAAGATCGATCAATAATATTCCCGATTCCTTTTCTTACACTGCTCAGTATTACCTGCTCCGGACGATGCGCTTTTATGATCTTTATAATCTCACGATCCGCTACATTTTGTTTCAATTCCAGCAATTCATTCTTACGGAAAATACCTACCTTGGCATTTGTATTTCCGATATCAATACAAATATTCAAAATCGTGCTTTAATTTATTGTTATACTTTTTTTTAGATACGAATGGTCAAAATTAAAAATATTCCATGAATCGGCCCATGACTGAGATAATAATTAAGCAAACTAAAGTGTGATGATCGCCATGAAGCATATACCGCAATGAAAACATTTGATGTTATCGGATTGATGTCAGGAACATCACTTGATGGACTGGATATCGCCTTTGTCCGGTTTTATTATGATGAAAAATGGAAGTTTGATTTAATTGAATGCCATTCCATTGTTTATAATAAGGAATTATTTTCCCGCCTCATCCATGCAAATGAATTGAGTGGTCTGGAATTAAAAAAATTAGATGTCCACTATGGGAAATGGATTGGCCAACAGGTAAAGCACTTCATCGATGCAAGGAAAATCACGCCTGCATTGATTGTCTCTCATGGACATACCGTATTTCACCAACCTGAGCTGGGTATCACACACCAAATCGGTGACGGGTACCAAATCATGCTTAAAACAGGGATAAAAACCATTTGCGACTTACGGTCTCTGGATGTAGCCCTCGGTGGTCAGGGAGCCCCTTTGGTTCCGATAGGAGATATGCTATTGTTTGGCACATATGATTTTTGCTTGAACATGGGTGGATTTTCCAACATTTCTTTTGACCATACCGAAAAACGTATCGCCTATGATGTTTGTCCTGTAAATACGGTACTCAATAAATTAGCTGCTACCTTCGGTCTCGACTATGATGACGGTGGAGAAATTGCCAGATCAGGAAGGAGAAACAATGATTTGCTACAAAAGCTAAATTCTATTGATTATTATGTTCGAAAACCACCAAAATCATTGGGAATTGAATGGGTAGAAGCACATATTTTTCCTATCCTTAATGTTGATTCGGCGGAAACCAATTGAATACCTTTTGTCATCACGTCGCACAACAAATTAGCCTGGCGATTGAAAAAAGCAACGCCACATCTAGCGGCTCAGCTCTGCCAAAAATGCTCGTCACAGGTGGTGGGGCGAAAAATACATTTTTGATCGATCTCCTAAGGGGGCAATCCAAAGGAAAAGCAGAAATTGTAATCCCACCAACCCAGGTTATTGATTTTAAAGAAGCCATAATTTTTGCCTTCCTCGGACTGTTGAAATCATTAGGTCAGGCCAATACCCTGAAATCGGTTACCGGGGCAAAAAAGGATTCATCAGGAGGTATGATTTATAATTCTGCAGATTACCTTTAAAAAATCCAGATTAGTGTAATATTTATTTGCTAATAGTGCCACACTATTTTTGTGATTGACCAAATTTTACCGTTTTTTGTCGATTGTAAAATTTTAATATCAATTCATTTTTTAATTCTTAACGTATTTAGTCATCATGAAGAAGGTTTTTTTGTTACTTATATTCTTCTCACTATTCGCTTTTTCTGCCAAGTCCTTTAGCAAATCAGCTGAAAGCATGACAGAAACCGTCTCCGTAGCCGCCGCAGAGGTAAATGCTGCAAATACTACAGAGGTATCCGCTGACAAAGGCCATGGAGATGATCACGCACCCCCAGCCTGGGCTGTCATACCCTTTGTTTTGCTTTTATTAAAGATTGCCACAGGGCCCTTATTTTACGAGCATTTCTGGCATCATCACTATCCTAAAGTAGCTGTCGCCTTGGCGGCCCTGGTGGTTGGATATTATTTGTTTGTCCTGCATAATTCACATGCACCAATACATGCCGCATTTGAGTATGTCCAGTTTATTGCGCTTTTGACAGGCCTGTTCGTGGCTTCGGGAGCCATCATGATCAAGGTGGACAAAAAAGGCACTCCTGGTGTAAATGTTGCCATTTTGATAATCGGGGCAATCATCGCAAATGTAATAGGAACAACTGGCGCTTCCATGCTGCTTATCCGGCCATTTATTCGTTTAAATAAAGACCGCATAAGACCCTATCATATCATATTCTTTATTTTTGTCATTAGCAATATCGGCGGTTCACTTACTCCGATTGGCGACCCCCCACTTTTTCTTGGTTTCCTCAAAGGCGTTCCGTTTTTCTGGACCCTAACGCACAATTTTTACCCGTGGCTATTTGCTGTCCTGGTTCTGGTACTGGTATTTTACTTTTATGATAAGAATAATAAATCAGACGAGTCACTCAAATCAGAACCCGTCACCAATAAAGTTTCTATTATTGGAGGCAAAAATTTCGTTTGGTTATTGATTATCGTATTAGCGGTATTCCTTGATCCTAATGTTTTTGACTGGGTACCTGCAATTCATTATGAAGGTCAGAAATTTTCTTTTTTAAGGGAAGTAATCATGTTGTCCGTTGCATTTTTATCTTATAGGCTTGCCGACAATGACTTGTTGAAATCCAATGAATTCAACTTCGAGCCCATTAAAGAAGTCGCCTTTATATTTGTAGGGATTTTTGGAACCATGATGCCAGCGCTTGAATTGGTTGGCAATTTTGCCCAGTCTCCTGCAGGAGTAAAACTGATAAGCCACAACACCCTTTATTGGGGCACAGGAATGTTATCCGGTTTTCTGGATAATGCACCAACGTATTTGAATTTCCTGGCTGCAGGCATGGCATCTAAGGGGGCAAGTATCACTTCTATTGCCGATGTAATGAAATTTGCCAATGATGGCTTTGCCGATTCTGCCTTGATGTTGAAATCGATCTCCGTTGCTGCAGTGTTCTTTGGTGCATTTACCTATATCGGAAATGGCCCTAATTTTATGGTGAAGTCTATTGCCGAACAGGTTGGGATTAAGATGCCATCCTTTTTTGGCTATATCATTAAGTATTCGTTGCCTATACTTATACCGATATTCATCATAGTGTGGTTGATATTCTTTGCATTTGTATAAAGATACTTCGATTTAAAAAAAAGCTTTTCACCTCAATGCCATCTGCTTATTATATAACAGGTGGCATTGAGGTGTTTTTTTTGAATAAAATAACTGAGGTCGGAATACGCCAAAATTCCGCTGCGCCATCCTGCCTCGGCGGGTAATATGGTACTCTATACCTTCTTAGAAAGCAACAATCCGGATTTTAAGAGATTATTTCAGCAACCTTAGATTTAATTTCTGCCCATCGCTTTTCATCCATCTTTGGTCCAATCACTTCAATCACATTCCCTGCCAGCAAACTGCCAAGTCTGGCGCATTGCGCTATTGGCAGTGCGTTTGCCAGGCCATATAAAAATCCGGCAGCATATAAATCACCTGCTCCAGTGGTATCTATTGGATTAGCTTCAATGGCTGCGGCACTTACTTTTTCATTTTCAGTCATCACCATTGACCCTTGAGCCCCGACTTTAACCACCGAAATTTCACACATTTCAGCGATAGCTACCAATGCTGATTCAGGCTCTTTTCCCGTAAAGGACTTGGACTCCTCCTCATTTGCAAACACGATATCGACATATTCAGAAACCAATTTCCTGAGGAAATCCAGATTGTCCTCCACCACATTGAAGCTTGCCAGATCAATAGAAACCTTCACTCCGACTTCCCTGGCCAGCTTAACCGCCGTCTCAATTAATTCATGATTCTGAACCAAATATCCTTCGATATGAAAATAGTCATACCCTACAAAATATTCCTTTTTTAAATCTTCAGGTATCAATTCTACGGCAGCGCCCAGAAATGTGGCAAATGTTCGTTCCGAATCCTCACTGATCAAAGTAGTTGCTATTCCCGTATCCTGACTTCCGTCCAATAAAATTGCTTCGATCCCTTTTGCTGTCATGTCATCAAAAAAAATCTTGCCCATCTTATCTTCATGAATTTTTCCAATATACCCACAAGGGATATCGAGAT
>JAUUZS010000353.1 GCA_030589835.1 Cyclobacteriaceae bacterium | reverse complement strand
TATTTACAGTACCTGCTACATTAAGTGAACCATATACATCAATAGCATAAGAGGTGCCCAATGGCTTTAGAATTACTCCCTCAGCGATAGTCAATGCTCCATTCGCCAAAATACTAAATATATTTCCGGAAGTGTACGCTATGTTCGCATACCCTGCCACACTACGTGGTGACAAGGTAGCCACGCTATTCAATTGTGGGTGATAATATTCCGTATCAATGAGGTGCAAAGTATTATACTTAACTGCAGAAAATGAGATGTTCGTAAATGTCGGATTGGCAAGAAAAGACACAGCAATAGGTGCATGCCCGGTATTGGAAATGCTTGTATTTTGCAAACTTGCAGCTGATGTCCCTTCAAAACTAACTCCCCATAAGAGCGTTTCTGAAATATTGGTGTTGTCGATTGTAAAAGAAGCATCCCTTAATCTTAAGCCTGCGTAAGCCTCACTATAGCTGGAATATCCCTTTCCGGCATATTTCAAATTCAAATAGTTAATTGCGTTAAATGTATCATCGCTACTTTGCTGGTAAATTATAGAATGCCAATTGCCCGGTGCTGCGGCGGTGATATTCCCATCACCATTGGTATCTAATGGATTACCTACATTGTCATCTTTCAGTGAAGTAAAGGTAATCTGGTCAACCTCTGTACCTGCAAGTTTAAATCCACCTTCTACGATAATACTATTGCTCGCTGCCATTTTCACAACCACACCAGGCTCCACTGTTACCAGGGTGTTTTCCTTGATGGTGATGGTGCCACTTGTAGTATAGGTAATGTTGGTATATCCAGCCACATCACGCTTTCGCAAGGTGCCATTATTGATCACATCACCATCTAACAAAGCCAATGCGGCAAAACCCACACTTGTAAAGGTGTTTCCAGAGAAGGTGGGATTAGCGGCCAATGACAACATAAAGGGTGATTTCTCCACGGCAGTCAAGGCATTGTTGGTGATTGTTGGTGAAGCATCGTAATGGGTAGCGATACCATACTGCACATCCCGGATTTCTGAATTGGTTACTGAAACCGTTCCCCCAAGTATGTTGATGGCTGCATAGGTATTATTATACGGCGTATACACACTGACATTATAATAATAACTATCATTCTCTTGTGCATAGCGCACTACACAATTGTCCATAGACACGGTACTTGTAGGTGCGAATAAAAATCCTCCAAAATCATAAACATAAGGAGTAGTGATGTTCCCATCGCGATTGGTATCCACTGGATCTCCGTAGGTATCATCCTTAACAGACGTAAAAATGATCTTATCGTCAACCGTGCCATTGGCAACTAAGGTTCCTTTTATTTCAAAGCGGTAATTACTGATTGACTTGATCACGACGCCCGGCTCAACGGTAAGTGTTAATCCGGCTGGTACAATAATATCTCCCAACATTAGGTAGGTAAGGTTGGTAATCGCACCAAAACCTCTCACCTTAAGCGTGCGATTTGCTGTCATGGTCTCCGGCAACAAGCCAATCGCATCATATTCATTTTCCGAAAAGGACATCGTGTTGTCCGTAAAAACAGGATCGGCAGTAAAGGCCATGGCAATAGGTGTTTTTTCTGAACTGCCAAAGCTTGTGTTAGAAACCGTAGGAGCAGCATCACCTGTAAGATAGATTCCATAGTAACTATTGGAAATTGAGGAATTGTCTACTGTACCTGCGACATTGTGAAAGTTAATCGCGCCTGTTGAGCTGTATCCGGCATAGCGGATTTCCAGGTAGTCGATTGCAAGATTGTCTGAATAAGACCTGATGCCATACCAGTTGCCCGATGCAGGTGCAGATGTGGAGCCATCTCCATTGCTATCCCCACCCCAGTTATCATCCTTGGAAGAAGTCATGTATACCGGATTAAGCGCAGTGCCGTTCACATTCAATGTACCGATGGCATTAACGCGTACATAGGAGCCGTTATCAAATTTCAAGATGGCTCCGGCTCCAATAGTAAGCGTACCATTAACAGTGATATACTGCCCATAAACTACCGCATCGGGCTCTATGGTAAGCGTGAATCCATCGGAAACGGTTACCCCACTTGTGACGTGGTACGGACTTCCGGCAGATGTCCAGGTTGTATTTGCATTAATGATTCCAGAGACATCGGTCTGCCCAATGGCATAGCCGAAACACAACAGGGAAAACAAGAAAGTGTAAAGAATTTTCATACTTAGAGATTAAAATGGTAAATAAAATAGTTTAAAGTCATGTATTTGATAAATCAGGCCTAAGCGACAAAAGCCTTCGGGTCGGTATAAAGCTGCTATTCAGTTACCTAAACATCCCAGGGAGAACCCGACCTTATTTAACAAAAAGTTGTGGCAGTTATTTATAATTATCGCCTTAGTTTAGTTTAAGGAACATCAAATATCTTCACAAAAGTGACTCCCCAATTAAGAAGTAAACTCCATCCGGCTCATATGCTTCCCAAACCACAAAAATTTTTTCAAAACATGGCAAACATATGGTTATAAAACACTCAGCGCAATACGCTTAAAAGCGTATATTATCAAAATAATTCGATTAGGCTTGAATTTCACTGATTTCCTGACTCCGCTTTTCCTGACACGTGCACTATTATGCCAAACTTTCCCTGGGTGTTATTTAAAAATCGACCTCCTGCCTTATAAAATGGATATAAAAAAATAATGCCTGAATACGATTATGAATCCATTTTGGCTAAAAGACCTGCCATTGAGACCTGGCCGGCTTCGTACTACGACCCTTCCAATCAAAAAAATAGTTCAAAGGTTCAGGACTTCTTGATTTTCAACTTTTCCCAAAAAATGAATCAGGCGTTTATATTTCTATTATTATCATAGTGCCCTTTCCTTTTTTAGAAGATTCTATCCGCAGACTCCCTTTTAAAATTGCGATACGATGCTGAATGTTTTTCAGGCCTATCCCTTTGGATAATGGGTCATTAAACCCAATACCATCATCCTCGTAGGTGAAGGAGAGTTTCTGTTGGGAATCACCAAAAAAATGTAAATACACATTTTTAGCACGACTATGTTTTACCGCATTCTGAAGCAATTCCTGAGTTATTCGGTATAAGTGCGTATTTATTTCAACATCAGGTATTTTTGGCCACCTATAAAAATGATTATACACTACCATTTTCGAGGATGTGAATAAATGACACATTTCTTTTATTTCATCCACAAATTCATCACCCTTTACCATTGGGGTGACCAATCCATGGCTTAGCCGTCGAACCGATTCGATCGTATTTTTAACGATAGCAACTAATTCCTTATCATTCTGATCAGCCTTTTGTTTAATCAGTGCCATGTTGGCTCCGATCAAATCGTGTAGATCGCGTCCTACCCTGTCTCTTTCATCTTCCTGACTTTTGATCATCGAAAGGATCATTTCTCTCTGATGACCTTTTTGTTTTTCCAAAAGTATTGCCCTTTGTTTGTATATATTTAAGGTTTCACTCCCAATTAAAAACATAAAACAAAAAATTTCAACAAAAGAGCATATTACTAATTTGTTGTGGATAAGTGGGGAATTTTCAAAAAATCCCATATTTGGAATGATGACTGCGGTGAATATTGAAAAAATAAAAAAACCATAGATGAATAAAAGAGGAATGGCGTTCTTGTCTTTATAAACAAGGCTTTTTATTAATAAAAAAGGTTGTAAAAACAGAACAAGCCCTGCGGTAATCATAAAATAAAAATGTGAGAAATAGGTCAGCTTACTCGTTCTCAATTGAGGGAAAACGCTTAGTATATACAGTGGAATCATGAAATAAATGAGTCTGAACATCCATTTCCAGACCAGTTTATTACGTTTTTTAATAGGTGTAAGGGAATTTAAAAACAAAGGCAAAAAACAAACCGCAAGAAAATTACCGGAAAAATCCACAAGGGTAGTGATGTCTGACTTGTCAACATCAAAAAATAAAAAATAATCACCTATCTGGGAAGCAAAAAACAAACCGAAGCCCAAATTGGTAAAAAAATAGTAAAGGAAGATTCTTAATCGTGTAAACCAAAATAATACGATTGAGCTGCCCAGGGCAAATAAAAATACCCCTCTCCAGAACCAAATTAATGTGTGGTTTTTATTGATCACTTCATATGTTCTCTCTGAAGTCATTAAAAAAGAAGTGGCGTGTAGTGGGCGGTATAAGTGTTTAAGCTTCAGAATAACAGATGTCGTTTTTCCTGCGGGAAAATTTACTTTAATAGGATACCCAATACTCTTTATATGTTTATTATCCTGAGTTCTCTTAGTCCCGGTTTTGCAAATATTTTGAATCGTAGAACCTGAGAAAGTATAAACATCAATTTCATTGATATGATGATAGGGAAGGAATATTACCCGCATGATATCTTCATTATACGGATTGGAGATGTCGTAACGGATCCACTGGATTTTGGTGTTGGCAGGAAATACTACAGTTCCGGAAAATTTCGACCAATCTGCTTTAAGTGTCTGGTGAATCGTTAAATTATTAGAGTGGTCTTCAATATGATAGCAGTAGTCTTTTAAGTTTATCTGGCTTGAAGAGTGGTTCAGTATTAATGCTGTACCGGCAAAAGTTACCACGCTTTGAATTAGAAAATATAAAACAAAAAGTATTCTCATTTTTTTGAATTTTTTAATCCAACTTTAGTGGCAAATAATATTCATTCTTTATGGAACCTGCCCTGTCTGGCAAAGCAGGCCGGAAGATCAGCCGATCAAGCCATATTAATACCAAAATCCTGACTCGGTTCAGGTCACATAGTTTTGAAAGTAATACCGGATAAGTTCACCGGTAGAAGATATGTCCAACTTATTCCGTATATTTTTACGGTGCGTCCTTACCGTATTGAAGCTTATAAACAGCTTTTCAGCAATTTCCTGGTTGTTGTTCCCTTCTGCCAGCAACAGCACTATCTCTTCTTCTTTAGGGGTAAGGAATTTTTCATCATTTAATGTGACATCAAGCGTTTGTTGTACTTTTTCTTCATAATACTCCTTACCTGCCAATACAGCTTTTACTGCCGGAATCACCAGGTTGTAATGATCTTTAAGGATATATCCGTCAATATTCATTTTTTTGCATCTTTTAATAACGGATAATTTATTGTGCATTGTCACAATCAATGTTGGCAATGCAGGGTAAGAGTATTTTAGGGAATTTAAAAATTGGAATATATCTTCTCACGGCAATTATATATAGATTATCAGCAAATCACAAGAATTGTATTCCGCTTTGGCTGATATTTTCTAAT
>JAUUZS010000315.1 GCA_030589835.1 Cyclobacteriaceae bacterium | reverse complement strand
ACTTTGTAGCCCAATTTTGGGGTAAACAGGTGGCCGTCAGACTTTAGTCTCACTCTCCGGAAGTACAACTCCTGTTCTGAAGAAGCACCGGACTCTTGCAATTTTGATAAGTCAAAACGGGTTTGTACCCTTCCTCCATATTTGAATTTGAAAGAGGTTTTTCCATTATCAATGGTGATTTCTCTTTTGGTGAGGCTGTTTTTTATATTCGAATTTTTTTTGTCACCCTGTATTTTATTTTCTCCGCCAAATGATTTTTCGTCATCACCTGCAGTGTGGTTTTTGTTGATAGCAAGGAGGGATATTGAATCTGAAAGGCTTTTCTCTTGTGCCAATCCCTTATTGAAATTGAAGAAGATGACCAGCACAATAAAGACCCATATAAAGTAAAAGTAATTTTTAAGCATCTATTAAGAATAGTTAAGTATGCAAAAAAATACTATTGGTATAAATTGATCATGTTTTAATTGTTAAAAATGTATTAAAAAAAAGCATGAAGTATTAAGTAAATGTTATGAGATGTCGATATTGAGCCGGTGCCGATGATGGGATTTTTTCAACGTATGTTGATATTTGATTGTTTTTTTTGAAAAAAAAGGGAAATAGGCCATTAAATATTCAGGTAACATTCGCTTAACATACAATAACCCGCAGGAGTGGTTTATTTTAATAATAAAGCATATCTTCATTTTTTTATACAAGCTGTACCTATAACCCCATTTCATCAATGAAAAATTTTCTATTAATACCATTCCAAATGCTTTTGCTAAAGCAGTCATCAAGTTCGATTGTCCTTATCGCAGCAGTAAATATTATAGTGCTATTCGGCGGTTGCGATTTGAATAAAAAAAATCCGAATGCTTACCTTGATGAAGCGCTTTCAAAGGCGCCGGATGCTTTTTTTGAACGCGCCTTAGTCGGCCCACAAAACGATGGAACGTATATTGTTGCGACCACCCAGCGTATTGATCCGGCAGGAGAAAATATCATTTTTTTAGGTAGACCCGTAGACCTCGCTTTAAATCCTGATGAAACTATTTTAGCAGTAAAAAACATGAAAGACATGGTCTTCATGGATGCAGTGTCCGGGGAAATCTTCCAAACCCTAAAATACCAAAAGGCGGAAATACCTTCACAGGAATCATATGGAGCAATCATGGCGAGAAAGTATGGACGACAGACACCAAAGGCAAGTTGCGTTCTGCAAAAAAGCAGGAGGACGGAAGCTTTGATTGGGAAGATGAAATACTAATGCCCGGGCCAGACGAAAGTGATGCAGACGGCGCCTATCCGGGGGGCATTGCCCTGGATGAAAGTAGGCAATTGTTATATGTTACGCTCAACCGAAATAACACATTGGGCATTGTTGACCTGAAAACCATGGCGGTGATAGGGCAAATTCCTGTAGGGATTGCTCCATATTCGGTGCTGCTTTCTGGCAATAAAGCATATGTCAGCAATTGGGGAGGACGAAGATACAAAGACGGAGACACAACAGGGCCAACTTCCGGAAGTCTGGTTGTGGTAGATCCTGAGACCGGCATTGCATCTTCAGGAACTGTTTCAGTAATTGATTTATCCACACGACAGGTAAGTGCTGAAATTGAAGTCGGGCTTCACCCTTCTGCGATGGTGCTGTCACCGGATCAATCACATTTATATGTAGCAAATACAAACAGCGATTACATTTCTGTAATTGATACAAAAACTGATGAGGTAATTCGGGGCCTGAATACCAAACCCATGGATAATTTACCCTTGGGCAGTGCACCAAATGGGTTGAACATTTCTCCTGATGGCTTAACCCTGTATGTTGCCAATGGCGGGAACAATGTACTGGCGGTAATAGACCTTTTGTCAGGTAGTATATCCGGATTGATTCCCACTGGTTGGTACCCCGGGGCAGTGGTTTTGAATAAAAAAGGAGACCGACTGTTTGTCGCCAACATCAAGGGAGTAGGAAGTAACCGTGGAGGATCAAAAAATGTTCGGGAAAGAATCTGGAAGTATTCGGGTTTGCAATCCTCAGATGCCATCGATAAGGGATATAATTCCCATGAGCATCTGGGGTCGGTTTCCCTTATTTCTGTTCCGGATAGTAAAACACTGGAACAATATACTATGAGATCGGCTTTGAATATGCGTTTACCAAAAATAAACCAATCGCTCCATATGGAGCAAGTTGAGGAGAAAATAGTTCCGGTACCGACGAAACCGGGTGAGCGGTCAGTTTTCAAGCACGTGTTATACATTATAAAAGAAAACAGGACCTATGATCAAATATTAGGAGATATGCCGCAAGGAAATGGTGAGCCTGACCTGTGCTTTTTTGGGCGCAATGTGACTCCCAACCATCATAAGTTGGCAGAAGATTTTGTTTTGCTAGACAATACCTATTGCAATGGGGTGCTGAGTGCTGATGGACATCAATGGACCGATGAGGGAAATGTAACGGATTACCTGGAAAAAAGCTTTGGAGGATTTGAGCGCAGTTATCCCTATGATGGTGATGATGCACTCGCCTATGCGGCCTCAGGGTTTATTTGGGACTATGTGCTACGGGCAAATTTGACCTTCAGAAATTACGGGGAATTTGTTGGGGCTAAAATATCCCCTCCATCAGCAACCTGGACAGACCATTACCATGATTTTAAGGCCGGAACAAATAGTATAAAGATTCAGGCAATCCCGCAACTTCATACCCTTGAGGCCTATACCTGCCCTACTTACATCGGTTTTCCCGGTAAAGTTCAGGATGTGTACCGGGCAGGAGAATTTATTAAGGAACTTGAAGGCTATGAAAAAACCGGCGATTTACCCAATTTCATGATTATGTTGTTACCAAACGACCACACCGTAGGAACCCGCGAAGGATATCCAACACCGAGGGCTGCTGTGGCCGACAACGACCTGGCCCTGGGTCAAATCGTAGAAGCGGTAAGCAATAGTAAATTTTGGAAAGAAACCGCGATTTTTGTGGTGCAGGATGATCCGCAGGCAGGATTGGATCATGTTGATGGCCGCCGGACAGTCGCATTTTGCATAAGCCCATACACCAAACGTGGCGAGGTAATCAATACACATTACAATCAAAACAGCATCTTACGCACTATGGAGCTTATCCTGGGCTTGCCACCCATGAATCAGTTTGATATGGCCGCAACACCCATGACGGATTGTTTTACGGATCAACCGGACTTCACGCCTTATACTGCATTAGAAAATGAAGTGCCACTTGATGAAATGAACCCTTTGCTGACATCGCTAAATAAAACCAGCAAGCAATATTTTTATGCTAATAAATCCATGGAAATGCCACTTGACGATATTGACCAGGCCGATGAAGGCTTGTTTAATCGCATTTTGTGGCATGCGGCAAAAGGTTACGATGTACCATACCCGGAATTGGCAAGAGCCGTTGAGTAAAAAAAGGGATGAATAATGGTATGTTTTGTAGTAACGATATGTTGTTGCGCCAGTTTGGAATATAATTAGTGTCTGTCCATAAAGTCCGCTATCTGCGTTACGCTTACTCTCAAAATGGTCGTTTACGAACTGTAAACTCACATTTTTCGAGCTGCGCAAGCCTTGATAGCGAACTTTCTGAATCAGACACTGAGTTTATAGACACGCACTAATTAGTCTGTCCATAAAGTCCGATTTCTGCGTTATGATCATTTTGAGGATTTCACAAGCCCTGCCTACCGGAGGCAGGCTTGAACTCGAACTTTCTAGCTCAGACACTTGAGATTATGGGCAGACACTAATTATCCTTTAAAACACTAGCTATCAGCCTGCTACCTTTTTTTATAAAAAAAATAGTATTATTAGGTTACTTTTTATAACTATTCAGGAATATACTTATGAATTTTACGAACGTAAGTGCGATGTTTGTAAAGTTTTAGTCAACTTTTTAGTCATCTGTGTTCATTTTTTGTGTAAAAGGGCTGGTAAAACAGCCCTTTTTTTTATGGGCAAAAAAAAACATCCCAGCTGGTTGGATCAAATCGGCGAGTAAAAGAGTGCCACTGATATCCAAGCCTATTATTTTTACTGGATAAATGCAAGTAAATGGGTGAACGCAGGCCTCTAACTTTTTCCAAATACATCGCCTAATGCGGGCGAATAATTGGGGTTTTATATATGGCATGCATTATTCCGTATGGACCAGACATGCATTATCTCAATACCTTGTTAATCATTTATTCGCCATTTCATACTATAATTATCCAATAATTTCATAGAAGACAAGCGATTTTTTAACTTGGCGATCCTTTGCTTACGAGCCATGATGTAGAAATGTCAGTTGTAAACTAAAAACTTATGAACACTATATTTTCAGATAGAATTTCAGACGTACCAAAGTCCTTTATCAGGGAGATCTTAAAAATTGCCGTTGATGAGGAAGTGATCTCTTTTGCAGGTGGATTGCCAAGCCGTGATCTGTTTCCAATAGAAGAATTGAAGCTTGCCACGGAAGTGGTATTTGAGAAAACCGGGGCCGCCGCCTTGCAATATAGCAGCTCGGAAGGTTCTGTGGAGCTCAGAAAATTCATTTCCGGGAGGTATAAACAAAAATTTGGGTTCACCATTCCCATAGAAAATATTTTGATCACTAGCGGTTCTCAGCAGGGACTTGATCTATTGGGAAAAACATTTCTGAATGAAGGAGATGATATTATCATCGAAGAGCCGGGATACCTGGGCGCCATCCAGGCTTTTTCGGTATATAAAACCAGGTTTAATCCCGTTAAAGTCCATGAGGAAGGTATGGATATTGAAGCCTTACAGCATGTTTTCCCAGGAAGAAACCCAAAGCTGATCTATACGGTTCCCAATTTTCAGAACCCGTCGGGGATCAGTTATACAGATGAAAACAGGAAGCAGGTAGCAGAGGTACTCCGGGGAAGAAATATTTTTTTGATTGAAGATGATCCCTATGGGGATTTGAGATATACCGGAAAGACAAAATCCAGTTTTAAAGAGCTGTTGCCCGAAAAGACCATTATGCTGGGATCATTTTCAAAAACTGTTGTTCCGGGGTTTCGCTTAGGCTGGGTTGTGGCACCCAATGAAATTTATGAGAAATTATTGATCGCCAAGCAGGCGTCTGATTTACATACAAATCAATTTGCTCAATGCGTCCTCGCAGAGTATTTGGCGATGGGAAAATTTGATGCGCATGTTGCACGAATTAAGGAAGTTTACAATAAGCAACGGGAAGCTATGATCCGTGGCATTAAAAAACATTTTCCCTTAGGTGTACACTACACCCTGCCAGAAGGTGGAATGTTTTTGTGGGTAACACTGCCACATGATATTTCTTCCATGAAGCTTTTCCATATTGCTATTGAAAATAAGGTGGCGTTTGTTCCGGGACATCCCTTTTATATAGGCAAAAACGAGACCAACACCTTAAGGCTCAATTTTTCGAGTGTGGATGAGGATACGATTGCGATTGGGATGGCCAGGCTGGGCAAGGCGCTGAAAACCTTTCTCGGGAAAAGCTAAGTCAGAGTGAAAAAAATGGACCTAAAAAAAGCCCTGACGATGATCAGGGCTTTTTTTTTAAAGCATATCAGTTGTGGCACTAACTCGCATTATTCACGAGAAGT
>JAUUZS010000376.1 GCA_030589835.1 Cyclobacteriaceae bacterium | reverse complement strand
ATCCAGCTCACGATCTTTCAGAGTTGGGAATGACCGCAAACCAATGATATCACAATAAGACCCCACTACGGCAGCCGCTTCCTTGATGTGCTCAGCCTTATCCCCATTCATGATGACCCCTTCATTGGTTTCCAGGGCCCATCCTTCGCCACTAAAATTCATCACCATCACATCCATACCCAGATTAATTCCGGCTTTCTGCGTACTCAACCGTGTCCGCAAGCTTGGATTCATAAAGATCAATCCAAGTGTTTTATTCTTGCCCAACGCCTGATCTGCTTTTGGATTTTGCTTGCAATATGCTGCTTCCTTTACCAGCACATGTACATCATCGACATCGTGAATATTTATAAAGTTTTTCATAATTTTTGAGCTTTCAGCAATCAGCATTTGCAAATAGCTTTACTTTTTCATTAGCTCTTTTATTTCCATTTTGAGATTGGGCAAATGTCTGATAATCGTTCCCCACACAATTTCATCGTCAATTTTATCATAGCCGTGTATTACCCTATTCCTCATCCCTATTATTTGTTTCTTACTTGAAATTGGAAAATTTGAATCGATTTTATCGATCCTAGTCATAGCCTCCCCAATAATTTCAAACTCTCTTTCAACAGCTCTCCGCAACATTTTATTTGCTAAGTATTGATGAAAATCAAATTTTTCTCCTATGAATTCATGTATTGATTCGACAGATTCTTTAATGTCATGCAGGTATTTTTTAATATCATTATCCATATAAAAGTGTCTTAGTCTTATTGATGGAATTAATAAAATACGGATTCTTTAAAGACTTAACTGTTACCAAATCAACAGATCTATCAAAAATTTCTTCAAACTTGTCCGCTATTTCAAAATAGTTATCAGCATAGTCACCAGATTCCAACGGTTTAAATGAAATCAACAAATCAATATCACTTTTATGATTAAATTGACCAGTGACTACTGATCCGAAAGCAAATAATTCCCTGACATGGTGATTGATACACAAGGTTTTTATTTGTTCAATATTCTTTACAATTATTGCTTCCATATCTCCCATTAAGTTTTTTTATCCAGATCAATATTTATTTAGGTCAACTTTCTATATCTAAATTAATCAATTTATAGATTTCAAAAATAGGCTATCATTTTCAGATTGTTTACCTATAAACAATAACTACTTAGAATATCACTTGCCTAAAAAGCCACCGGTTTCAAATTCAAGCCGGCTCTTTCATCCAATCCGCACATCAGGTTCATATTTTGAACCGCCTGACCGGAGGCACCTTTCACCAGGTTATCAATTGCAGAAAGAATAAATGCTTTATTTCCGTGCTTTTCAATATGCAACAATCCTTTATTGGTATTAACTACCTGCTTCAAATCAATATTCTCATCGGAAATATGGACAAAAGAAAAGGACTCATAATACGCTTTATAAAGTGCTATCAATTCGCTTTCGCTCAAATCTGTATCCATATATATGGAGGCCAAAATCCCTCGTGTGAAATTCCCCCTGAAGGGAATAAAGTTAATATCCTGCTTGAAATCTGGCTGCCACCCTGTGAGGCTCTGTCCTATTTCCTGCAAGTGCTGATGTTGGAAGGCCTTATAGACCGAAATATTGTTATTCCTCCATGAAAAATGAGAAGTCCCAGTAGGCTTCTGTCCTGCCCCTGTAGAGCCCGTCATGGCACTGACATGAATTTCAGCATTCAATTTCCCTGCTTTTCCCAGCGGAATCAAGCCCAATTGAATGCAGGTTGCAAAACAACCCGGATTGGCAATATTTCTGGCATTTTTGATGGATTCATATTCTGCTTCCACCAAACCATACGTAAATGGCCTTTGATGGTCAGGATCTTTTATTCTGAAGTCATGGCTTAAGTCAATCACTTTAACTTCATCTCTCACTGTATTCTCATCCAAAAAAAGCTTTGACTGGCCATGACCGGAGCACAAAAACAACACGTCAATTTCTGAATCATCATAAACATCCGTAAACTTCATTTCTGTTTCTCCAATAAGATCTTTATGCACTTTATAAAATGGATTTCCTCCATTGCTGGAACTATGCACAAAAGTCAGTTCGGCCTCCGGATGATTGAGCATGATCCGGATCAGTTCACCCCCGGTATACCCGGCGCCACCAATCACACCAACCTTAATCTTGCTCATTTTTTTCTTTTATTTTATTATAAATCATCAACTGGTTGGAAAGCATTTTTGAAAATCCTTTCACATCTTCACCGGAAAATCCTTTGTTCATTTCGCCGTAAGAGCCAAATTCCGAGGACATCAAATCAAATGAAGAGTTTATTCCCTGAAGCGTAAATCTGTATGGCAATAAATTGACGATCACCTCACCGGTAACATGGTCTTGGGTGTCTTCCAAAAACTTCTCCACATTTCGCAGAACAGGCTCCAGGAATTGCCCCTCATGAACCAACATGCCATACCAGTTGCCCAGTTGCTCTTTCCAGTATTGCTGCCACTTGGTCAGCACGTGCTTTTCGAGCAGATGGTGCGCCTTGATAATAATCATTGGGCCAGCGGCTTCAAACCCAACCCGACCCTTTATTCCGATAATGGTATCACCAACATGCATATCGCGACCGATGGCATATTCAGAAGCAATCGCATTCAGCTTTTGAATTGCATCAACCGGATTTTCAAAAGCCTCATCGTCCAAGCCTACCAATTCCCCCTTACGAAAAATCAGCTTAATCGTTTGCTCTCCTTCTTTGACGCATGGACTTGGATAGGCGTCATCAGGCAAATTCTGATCTGAGACCAGCGTTTCTTTTCCTCCAACTGAAGTGCCCCAAATACCCTGATTGATAGAGTAGTGGGCTTTGGACCAGTCCATCTCCACTCCTTTACTCTTCAGGTATTCAATTTCCGCCTCACGTGACAATTTCAAATCCCGGATTGGAGTTATGACTTCAACGTCTGGAATCATGATATTGAATATCATATCAAAACGCACCTGGTCGTTTCCTGCGCCTGTGCTACCGTGAGCTACAGCATCAGCATCAATTTTTTTGGCATATTCGGCAATCGCTTTGGCCTGAAAAACCCGCTCAGCACTTACAGAAAGTGGATAGGTATTGTTCCTCAATGTATTTCCAAAAACCATGTACCTAATGCAATTTTGGTAGAAATCATTTGTGGCATATACATTTTCATGCTTCGTCACACCCATAGCGTATGCTCTTTCTTCAACCAATTTTAGCTCCTCTGTCGAAAAGCCGCCGGTATCAACCAAAACCGAATACACCTCGTAACCTTTGTCTTCGGTTAAATATTTTACACAATATGAAGTATCTAATCCTCCGCTGTATGCCAGCACAACTCTTTTTTTACTCATGATTAATTTGTGTTATAGCAATCAATTCGTTTTTTTAAACTTATTTAACAATAAATCTGCCTTGGCTTTAAGCCATTGGCCATATTTCTCTTTGTACTCTTGAAATTTCTTTTTTTGGTGTTTATATTTCACTACCGGATTATACAGCATTCCGGTACATAAACAGTGCTTTCGCTTGGTCCTGGATAATATATCGTAATTTACACAACTTTGGCAACCTTTCCAGAATTGCTCGTCATCTGTTAATTCAGAAAAAGTGACCGGGCGATACCCCAATTCCGAATTTATTTTCATTACCGCCAAACTGGTGGTAAGGCCAAATAATTTTGCATTAGGAAATTTCTGCCGGGACAATTCAAAAGCCTTACGTTTTACCTTTAAAGCAAGGCCCATTTTTCGGAATTTTTGAGTTATAATAAGACCAGAGTTCGCCGCAAATTTCTCTCCCCACGACTCGATATAGCAAAAACCTGCAAATTCCCCTTTTTCAGAAATGGCGATTACCGCCTTGCCTTCTTCAATTTTATTTACAATATACTCTTTAGATCTTTTGGCTATACCCGTCCCCCGGGCTGCGGCAGATGTTTCAATCACCTGACTTATCTCTTCTGCATATTTTATATGTTCACTGGTGGCAACCAGGATATTAAAATCAATCATTTAAACTAAAATGAGATTTGTTGAAAACACGAAAATTATTGAATATTGGATTTGAAGGATTACCACGTAGGTAATTGTAAATGATTATAAGACCACTAGGGCCTCCTGAGCCGCTTGATAAAGAAATGATATGAACAAACTAAATCCAATTGTATTATATTTTTTATGGAATGCAAATTTAAAAAGAATATACTTTTCTGCCTAAATTTATAGTTAAAAATTTCGAAAAGGGATCAATTAAAAGTATTTTGTATTGATGATCTCACTCATCACCACAGCATTTTTAAATCCATCAGGATTGCGCATCATCTGAACAAATGGATGAACTTCCTTCTTTCTAATTTTAAATGCTTCGGCACGCACAAAAACCGGATCAGTACGTTTGATTTCTCCCAATGCTGAAGGGGCCGTTTTGTTTTTATAATTCTGATATGGATTGGTCTTTTCTTGTACCGCAACAGGAGCAGGATTTTCATGTCTTATTTCTTCGACAACTTCTTCTTCCTGGTACGTTTCTCCTTCAAGGTTTTTTTCAAACTCTTTTAGAATATCGTCAAAAGAGAATGCCTTTTTTCGCGGAAGTGGAGGAGGGGTTTCCCTCATAGGCTGTGCCTGTTGGTGTTGACTTGAAGCTGTTTTTTGCTGTTGCTTTTGCTTTGATCTGGCTTTTATTATTCTACTTATTACGTAGACTACACCGAAAAAAATATATAGATATGTTTCTAAATTGTCCTTCACGATTCAAATATATAAATATAATTTTAACTTTGCTGCCTTTATTATAATTTGACTAAAGTAAATGCTACTCACAAAACTGGAAATAAAAGGATTTAAAAGCTTTGGCGATAAAGTCCAGATTAATTTTGGGGAAGGTGTTACCGGAATAGCCGGGCCAAATGGCTGCGGTAAGTCAAATATTGT
>JAUUZS010000070.1 GCA_030589835.1 Cyclobacteriaceae bacterium | reverse complement strand
TTTACAATTCTCGGAGTACCCCGACTTCTTTTTGCTATCTCAACTGCAGCATTATCATTAATTGGACATTTAAGAATATCTGCTGAGCGATGAACGATTTTTGTGAGCAATTCTGCATTATAATATTCCAACCTGGAATTGATTCCAAACCTGGAGCGCAAAGGGGAAGTCAGCAAACCTGCTCTTGTTGTGGCTCCAATCATGGTAAAGGGATTGAGACCGATTTGAACAGATCTGGCATTTGGCCCGGAGTCCAGCATGATATCAATTTTATAATCCTCCATTGCTGAATAGAGGTATTCTTCAACTACGGGATTCAATCTATGGATTTCATCAATAAATAAAACGTCTCCTGTTTCAAGGTTGGTAAGCAATCCTGCCAGGTCACCGGGTTTATCCAAAACTGGACCTGATGTTAATTTTAAATTTGAATTGAGCTCGTTGGATATTATATGTGAAAGGGTTGTTTTTCCTAGTCCAGGAGGGCCGTGCAGCAACACATGGTCGAGTGGTTCATTCCTGTTTTTTGCTGCCTGAACAAATATTTTTATATTTTCTATTACCTTTTCCTGACCAAAAAAATCTTCGAATGATTGTGGCCGGAGTGCTTTTTCGAACTCTTTGTCTACAGGGTTCAAATCGGAAGGTTCTCCGCTTAAATAATCTTCTCTCATAAAATCAACAGAAATAGCTACGAAGATATATTATTGAATGCTAAAAGAAAAAGTAATCTGAAGCAATTGGTTTGGATAGGGAGGTTATTGACAATTTTAATTATTAACCCGATGATCATTGTAAGTGATAATCTAACTTTTTCATAGGATATAATTCCCCTCCTCGGAGGGGCTAGGGGGTGGGTTTGAAAAAAACATGTGAATTAAAATCACAAATAATGGATGTCTGTTTTATAACCAGAATAAATATTGATGTATGATGTTTTGTATTAATTATCATACTGAAAAAAGGCTTGAATCAACCTCAGATCCAAACCTTTTACAAAATGATTCCAACAATAAATTGCTAAACCTTTACATTGCCAGTTCCAAACGGAGCCCTTTGGGGTCTTGAGAGCATGGAATTTGCGGTATCATTATCAATGAATTTTTCCTTTTTCGGATCCCATTTCAATACTCCCGGAACCTTCATGGCAATATGGCTTACCAGACAAACGGAGCAAGCCCTATGGCCTATTTCTATTGGTGAAATGGGTTGTTTGCGTGTTTTTATGCAATCCAGCCAGTTGCCATGTTGTTCATCACTTTTGTATAGATGAATCTCATTCTCTTTAATAACTGATTTCAGAATAGCAGAATCGCTGGCATCCAAGGCCTTGGCGCTGTTGGCCTGATCGACAGGGTCGCTTGCCGAAGCCACGTAATTTCCTCTTGACACAAATATCCAGCCGTCCTCACCTTCATACCTGATGCCATTGGTAAAGCCACCACTGGTATAAGTAGTAATTCCATTTTCGTACTCCTGCTTTACCATAAAATCACCATGTACATTCCACAAGCCGGATTTAGGGAATTGGGCTACTGCCTCAACTGAAATCGGACCTGTAAATTCTGTGTCCATTCCCCAGGCGGCAGAATCATAATGATGCTGTCCCCATCCTGTAATCATCCCGGCTCCATATTGCTCAAGTCTCAGCCAACCCGGGCGGCTGTATCCTTTTTGAGGATGCACGCCAATTTCTGTGTAGGGAACTTCTGGCGTGGAACCAAGCCACATATCATAATTCAGGTCTTTTGGAACAGGCATTTCTGGTGCATCAGGACCCGAAGGATCACCCGGTAATCCAACTTTTACGGTATGAATTTTTCCGATCCGACCATTTCTAACTAACTCAGCAGCAATTCTGAATTGTGGTGAGGACCGTTGCTGTGTGCCTACTTGCAAAATAACCCCTTGCTTTTGAACAATATCGCTTAGCAACCTTCCTTCCGTAATCGTAAGGGAAGTTGGTTTTTGTAAATAAATATCTTTTCCTGCAAGAGCTGCTTCCAATGCGGGTTGTGAATGCCAGTGGTCTGGTGTGCTTATAATAACTGCATCAATATCTTTATCGAGCAGCATTTCTTTATAATCCACATACATTTTGACATCGACTGCCTTGCCGCTTCCCTTCTTTTTCTTGTAATAATTTTCAACAAGTTTTTTCCCATCCTTCATCCTGTTGCTGTCCAGATCCGAAACGGCAATAATCCTACTAACGTCATGCTGCATGGTTCCCGGTAAATCATGGGCTCTGGCAATTCGTCCACAACCAATTTGGCCAACGTTTATTTTGTTGCTGGGTGCATTTTTACCAAAAACAGAGGCGGGTACAATGGTCGGTACTGCAAATGCTGCGGAAGCACCGATTATAGACGATTTCAAAAATTTCCTACGACTTTTCATTTCTATCAATTTATTATTTACAAATTTTGATTTTATGTTTTTACTTACTGAATAACATCGAGACAAACCTTTGGCGGATAGGCAAAATCCTGCCATAACTGTTCGGCTTTCGTTTTACTAATTTTACCATCGTAAACAAATATTCTATATTTTAATTGGTAGTCATTTCCAGGCTCAAGGACCCAGTCTCTGTCCATCGATGGATTAAAATTAAAAAAAACATTTTCTTTTCCTTTATTGGCGCCGACCGGCCAGATACGTATAGGCTCCGGGTAATTATAGTTTGAAGGGTGAGTGATGAATAATACTCCGGAAGTGCCGAACTCAGAAATCCCATTTACATCGCACCATCTTGCCCTGGTAGAATTTCCATCACCTTTATCTTTTCCTTCTGAGGTAAGCAAACCGGCGGTTTTATCGTCCCACTTTTCTGTTGCCCTGAAGCCAAATCCCTGGTACCGGTATTCCGTAATGGTCAGGGCACTGTCTGTGGCGCAATTCATCGTCGAAACAAAATCAATCAACCAGGCATCATCGGCAATATTCCACACCCTGATCTTCCATTCTTCCTTTAGCGCAACTTCCATTCCTTCAGGTGTCATTCCATTCAAATCAATATGATCATGAAGCACTTTGAAGCCGCCGTACACATTATTTGAGGTGGTAGATATTATTGATGAAGGCTTGACGGTACCTTCACCTTTATTCAAATTCCAGAAATCAATCACTTTTCCTTTATATTCTGTATGCGTCCATGGATTCCAGATGCCCACATGATGATAATGGTCTGGTGGCTGAATCCTGGTCAGTATTTCGCCCTTCGGAGACCAAAGGGGGTGTATATAGCCAGCTCTATTGTAAATGTCAGGAACGCCATCTGGCAAGGGAGCTTCTTTGAAGTTGTATTGAAGCACATTTTTTCCATTCGATTTTACGATCAGGTTTCCATTTTCCTTTATTACTTCAATATCTGAAGATTCCGAAGTTGTTGATTTGCTTGATTTTTTAAGAGAATATATTTTTTGTTTTCCTGCCAGGATTCTATTGTCGATTTTCCACCATAATTTTGGGCCATCCTTCATGTCTAGCTGAGTGGCAATATTGTGTTGACTGTCAGGCTCAATTTCATATAATATCAAATCACTATTTGCCAGGTCCAGATCTATTCCATCTAAATCCGTACTCACAATGGTATTTTCACGGCTATATTTGCCGGCTTCGACGGTTATCCTTGCAATTTCTATTTCCTGGGCATAGGAATCTGGCTTCAGAAGAAAAAATGTAAGCAGTATAAATACCAATCTTCTTTTCATCATAAAAATATTTAATGCATTTATTCCAAGGGGTCAATTTAAATAATAATTTAATTTATTTAGCAACTTACACTTGATACTTCAATGAGCTGGCAAGATTGATCTGTGATCTAATCAAGAGTCCTCTCCGAAAATTAAGGGTTCCTTGCAATGCTTATTGCAAAGTCTTTAGGGGTGATTTAACTGTATTTTGCCCCTCGGAAAGGATCAAAGAATATGAGGTAGTAATTCGGGTATCCAATTCGGATAATTTCCCAATATGGGAATAGGCGTGTTTATTTTCCAATAATGAGAAATTCATTCATAGTTGGAAATAATAAAGGGTTGATTAGATGAGTTGCGAGCACTTTTTTCAAATAGCATTTGCATGGCATTATAGTTGCTAAAATAGGAGCAAAGAAACTGACATGATCAAGGAAAAATCAATTTTTACGTTTTTGGAAGAAGTTAAGCCAATTAATATTTTATTGATTGATGATGATTTGGCATCCCAGTTTGTTATTGCAAAAAGCCTGCATAACCTTGGGGATAAATTGGATATTTGTGCTACAGGTGAAGATGCACTAAACAGGGTCGGGGAATTCAATTATGATCTAATCCTTGTCGACCTCAATTTACCCGTCGTTAATGGTTTTGAGCTCTCAAAATCTCTCAAACTGGCCAGTGAGTACAATGGGGCCTCTCCCAAAATTATTGGTTTGACCGGACTGGATCATCCCTTACTTCCTACGCTGGTTACGTATTCCGATGTCGATGATTATAGCATCAGGTCTATGGATTATAGTGACCTGAAAAGCAAGATCATTAACCAGTGTTACCTTCATTTAAATTAAGTCCATTTTTCCATTACGCATTTTTGTCTGGATAGTTATAGGCTTTTGTCCCGAAGCAGATCGTAATAAATAACGGCTGATGGTTGACTGCTCGTTTGACTCGCTACTAATCTGTCATCATTATTTTTATAGCTTATTTGTGGCTATCATTACGGCACTAAAATTCTAACATTCAAAGGGAAATATTTTGAACAATAACTGGAAAAAGATATTATTTTTAAATCGATCCGTAGCTATACGGGTTTGGATGTGGTCGGCGATTTCAAGTTTGATTTTTTACTTGATAAAATTCACCATAATGGAGCTTCCCGACCCTACAGAATTGGATATGATGTTAATGGCATACGGGCTGGGTTCCATAGCTGCTTATGTGCTTATATTTGGTTTTGATTGGTCATAAAAAAAGCTTCAAACCAATGAGGTTGAAGCTTTACAATACATTTATAATACTATCAGCTGACGGAAACTTTTTTGAACGTTTCTACCGTCAATCCTTTACTTACTGTGTCAAGATATTTGGCAACGTTCATTGAGTTATCTTTTACAAAAGCCTGATTCAACAAGGTATTTTCCTTATAGAATTTATTGAGCTTACCTTCAGCAATTTTTTCTATGATATGCTCTGGCTTGCCTTCTGCCCTGGCTTGTTCCCTACCAATATTCAATTCTTTCTCGATTATGGCAGCATCTACACCATCTTTATCTACAGCGGCAGGTCGCATGGCCGCAATTTGCATGGCCACATCCCGACCTGCTTCGATTACGTCAGCACCGCCGGTTTCTTTCAGAGAAACTAATACACATAATTTACCTCCATGGATATAGGGAACAACTTTTTCTCCTTCGAGAATTTCTAAACCAACAATGTCAATTTTCTCACCAATTTTCCCAACCAGTTCCGTGACTTTATCACCTAAGACCCGGTCGCCACTTTTCAACTTTTTTAATTCTTCAACAGATCCGGGGCGTGCATTGTAGGCAAGGGCTAATATCTCTTTTCCCAGACTTTGAAAGTCTTCGTTTTTTGCAACAAAGTCAGTTTCACAACCTAATGCGATGACTACTGCCGCAGTATTGTCTTCGCTCGTCTGAACAAAAACAGATCCTTCCTTGGTTTGACGGTCAGCTCTTTTTTCAGAAACTTTTTGTCCTTTTTTTCTTAGAAACTCAATTGCCTTTTCAATATTTCCATCTGACTCTACAAGCGCTTTTTTGCAATCCATCATGCCTGCACCGGTCATTTGTCGAAGTTTGTTTACTTCTTGTGCTGTAATTGCCATATTTTTTAATGTTTTTAAAATTTCAAATATTTTATAAAAAAAATTGAACACCGGTAAATCATCCGATGCTCAATTTATATTAATAACTTTTTATGCGATGACTATGCTTTGTCTTTGGTTTTAACCTCATCGACTTCGCGTTTGGCTTTTTCTTCTTCGGCCAGTTTTGCATCGTCCTTATCTTTTTTCCTTACCATCAGACCTTCATCAATTGCTTTAGTGATATACTGTGTAATCAATTGAATTGATTTCCAGGCGTCATCGTTTGCCGGAATAGGCACATCCACTAATTCAGGATTTGAGTTGGTATCTACCATTGCGATAACAGGGATATTCAACTTTTTGGCTTCCTTGATCGCAATGTGCTCTCTTTTGATGTCCACCACAAATAATGCTGCGGGCAACCTTGTGAGGTCAGCAATACCACCAAGTACTTTTTCAAGTTTCTCTTTTTCCCTTGAAATCATCAATCGCTCTCTTTTTGCAAGGTTCAGATACGCCTCGTCTTTCATCAATTTTTCCATCGATGACATTTTTTTTTAGCGACTTTCTAATCGTAGCAAAATTAGTAAGCATACCACCTAACCATCTTTCGGTTACATATGGCATCCGTAATTTTTTGGCCTGCTCTTCTACAATGTCTTTTGCCTGCTTTTTGGTGGCAACAAACATGATTTTTCTTCCAGACCTTACAATATTCTGAACGTACTCTGCAGCCTCTTCAAGGCATACAATCGTTTTATTAAGATCTATGATATGAATTCCGTTCCTCTCCATAAAGATATAGGGAGCAATTTTTGGATCCCACTTCCTGGTAAGGTGACCGAAGTGAACTCCGGCATCTAGTAAGTCATTATATTTTATTTTACTCATTGTTTTAAAATTAACGTTTACTGAATTGGAATTTCTTTCTCGCTTTTCTTCTTCCGTATTTTTTCCTTTCCACCATTCTTGGGTCTCGGGTAAGGAATCCTTCCTTTTTCAATGGAGGTCGGTTTTCCGGATCGATTTCACATAGCGCTCTTGAAACAGCCAATCTTATTGCTTCAGCCTGTCCTTTAAATCCACCGCCATTTACATTCACTTTTAAATCATATTTGCCATCAACTTCAATTAAAACCAATGGTTGTTTAATTATAATTTTGTGAATTTCCAGTGGGAAATAATCTTCCAGCGTCCTGCCGTTGATGGAGATGCTACCATTTCCTGCGTTGAGGTATAACCTTGCAACGGAGGTCTTTCTTCTTCCTATTTTGTTAATAACTTCCATCTTACAATTTTATTTCCTTTGGATTTTGCGCTTCATGCTGATGCTCACCATCATTGTAAACGTATAAATTTTTAAACAACTTTCTACCCAAACGATTTTTAGGTAGCATACCTCTGACTGCATGTTCTACAATCAATGTGGCCGATTTGGCTTTCAACATTTTTGGTGTTGCAAATCTTTGCCCTCCGGGGTAACCAGTATGCCTTACATACTGCTTATCATCCCACTTTTTACCAGTTAATCTGATTTTGTCTGCGTTGATGACAATCACTCTGTCACCACAGTCTACATGGGGAGTGTAGCTGGCCTTGTGCTTACCTCTGATAATTCGAGCAACCTGGCTGGCAAGACGTCCTAAAATTTGTGCATCTGCATCGATCACTACCCAACCCCTGTCCACGGTAGTTTTGTTTGCATACTGCGTCTTGTAACTAATAGATTCCACTTAATTTGTACTTTAATTACTAAATTATTAATACCATTTTAAAAATGGGTCACAAAGGTACGTGCTTATATTTTTAATTCAAAACCAGCAATCAAATGTTTTTATTGATAAACACCTTTATGCCACTTCCTTATTCTATTTCATAATATGTGCGAGTAATAAAAGAGCCGGCCAAATTGGTAAATACTCCATTTTACCCCAATTATTCTTATGAGGTTGGTAGTTTTGGGAGCAAGTAGGCCTGTACGGCGAAACAGGGGATATCGCATCGCTAAAGGAGTATTTTGGAAACAAAGTGGCTGGGAGAAAACTCAAGCTTGGGAAATAAAAGGAGTTATTAGAGGTGCCTTTTTATAATTTCCCCAATAAATAAAGGCTATGCTTTTATCAGCATGAATAATCCTTTCATCATAGGTATGCTTGTTTGTCAGTATATAATATACTTCATTCATCATTTACCGATTTCAGGCCAAAACTCCTTTTGAAATAGCTATACGTCGATGGCAGGCAATCCCCTATGTGCCCGATTTGCACACATTTTGTTAAAAAATGTTAAAAAAGAATCAATTCCGGGAATTACTCGTTAGTAGTAAACGGACTTATAAAAGTAAATGGTAAATTTGAAATTAAATTAAAATATAAAGGAAATGAATAGAAGACAGTTAATGGTCGGATTATTGTTTGCCTCGCTTTTCGGAGGCATTGTGGCGCTGGGTGGATATAAATTATTTGAAAAGGAGAATCCAGCTACTATTCAGTCTCCACAGGATAGTAATGTGAAGTATACAAATTATTTTAATGACTCTTCATTTGTTGTTCCTTCGGGGCTCAATTTTGTGTATGCTGCCGAATTGGTCACCCCCAGAGTCGTACATATTAAGTCAACAGTTAGTTCTCCATCGAAAAAGAACCTTCAAGGCAGTCAATTTGATGATATGTTTAGGGACTATTTTGGTAATCCAAGAGATTATCACGGGCAGCAAAGACCACGGCAAAGCTCCGGATCTGGCGTCCTTATATCTGATAAAGGATATATCGTAACAAATAATCATGTGATAGATGATGCCGATGAAATTGAAGTTGCATTAAATGACAATAGAACTTATAAGGCTACTTTGATTGGCGCTGATCCAAACACTGATATTGCGGTCATTAAGATAGATGAAAAGGATCTGCCATTTGTTAACTTTGGAAATTCTGATCAAGTCAGAGTTGGTGAATGGGTTTTGGCCGTTGGAAATCCATTTGAATTAACCTCAACAGTAACTGCAGGAATTGTAAGTGCAAAGGCCGAAACATCGGAATATTGAGAGAACAATATGGTATTGAATCATTTATCCAGACTGATGCTGCTGTTAATCCAGGAAATAGTGGGGGGGCATTAGTGAATCTTAAAGGTGAGTTGATCGGGATCAATACCGCAATTGCTACTCCAACGGGATCTTATGCCGGGTATTCTTTTGCAGTGCCTGTTTCATTGGTTAAGAAAGTGGTAGAAGACCTCATTGAACACGGAATAGTGCAAAGAGCCGTTTTAGGAATTGTAATCGTAAATGTAAATGACCCCCGCTTAGAAGACGATATTGATGAGTTAAAAGGCGTGTACGTAAATTCGGTAAACGAAAACAGCGCCGCAGAAGAAGCCGGTCTCGAAAAAGGGGATATCATACTGGAAATCAATAATACAGATGTAGCCAATGTTGCCGAGCTACAGGATTTGGTTGCCCGACATCGCCCCGGCGATAATATTGATGTTACCTATAAAAGGAATGGAAATATTAAAACAATATCTGCCAGGCTCAAAAATCTGGATAATGAAATTAAGATCGTCAAAAAAGATGACTCTTATAAGATAGAAGGTGCTTCTTTTAGAAATGCAAGCGAAGAGGAACTCGAGGCATATGATGTAGATGGTGGGGTTATTATAGAAAATATAGGTAAAGGAAAGTGGAAAGATTCGGGAATTGAGGATGGCTTTTTAATCACTTCGATTTCCAAAAGGCCTGTAAAAGAGGTGAATGAACTACGTGCCTTTTTAAGGGAAAGTTCCGGCGAAGGGATTCTTATCAAAGGAAAATATCGCGATGAGAATAAGGAAATATATTATGGCATGGGTTGGTAAATGATAAAAAACAATAAATTTAAAGCCGCTTAACAGCGGCTTTTTTGTTTTGCCGGAGTAAATTTGGACATTACAAGAAGATGGTTGATCTTAAATAATTCATTGTAGTATCGTTCAATAATGGCGAAAGGAAGTAGTAACCGCTCACATAAAAGCCTGGATCTTATAAAAAGAAGATCTACGATTAATCTTATAGTCGTATTCATTGCTTTTGCAATTGCCCTGGCATCCGTTTATTTTACGAGGATTATTGTTGAGCAGCTAAAAGAAAGAGAACTTGGAATAATTCAGCTTTATGCCAAATCCCTGGAGTATACCGTAAACAATCAAAATAATCCTGATGAGCTGGCATTTGTTATACAACAAGTAATGTATCCTGACAATTCAATCCCGGTGATACAAACAAATGGTATTGGACAAGTTATTGATACAAGAAATATTGACATTAGCCCATCATTTACCGATACTGAAAAGCAGGATTACTTCAAAGAGATTTTAGAACAGATGAAATTGGAATATGAGCCAATTGAAATTCCTTTCCGGGACGATAAAGGAGAAGTATTCGACTACCAATATATTTATTATTATAATTCTGTACTGCTCAACAGACTCGAATATTATCCTCATGTGCAGTTATCCATTATCGCAATTTTTGGGATTATAGCTTACGTAGCGTTCAATTATTCCAAATCAGCAGAACAGAACAGGGTATGGGTAGGACTGGCAAAAGAAACCGCTCACCAATTAGGCACCCCGATATCATCACTGATGGCCTGGGTAGAATATTTAAGGGAAGATGAGGCATTAAAGGATAAGGAGATCATCGAAGAACTGGAAAAAGATATTCATCGACTTGAGATGATTACTGCGCGATTCTCCAATATAGGAAGTATACCTGTATTAAATTATGAAAATATTCCTGCAAGTGTAGAAGCAACAATATCTTACCTCAGAAAAAGAATATCAAAAAAAGTGACAATAAATCTCACTGCAATACCTTCAGATATTAGAGCAAGAATTAATAAACCCTTATTTGACTGGGTTATTGAAAACATATGCAAAAATGCTGTTGATTCCATGGGTGGAATAGGAAAAATTGATATAAAAATAAAAAGGTCAATAGATGACAAAATTATAATTGATATTTCTGATAACGGAAAGGGAATTCATAAATCTAAGATAAAGGATGTTTTCTTGCCGGGTTATACCACCAAAGCCCGTGGGTGGGGACTTGGGCTTACACTGGTCAAAAGAATCATAGAAAAGAACCATGAGGGGAAGATTTTTGTGCGTAATACGGAGCTCAATGAAGGCACAACCTTTCGAATCCTGCTGAAGAGTTAAATCTTGAGGGGTTCTACTGTTATTTTAATGGATAACTTTGGCCCAAGAGCCAGAAGCCTGTCGGTCAGGCCAGATCAGGAATCGCCAGGGTGCCGGAGAGGTAGTGAAGAAAAGAATTCCAAAATCAGCAAATGCTAATGTTTCTTACTCCTGCATTGGCTTTTCACCTTTTTTTACTTCGGCCTTCGGTCTTCCCTGCCTCGCAGGCAGGCTGACAACTTCTGACAAAATTTACTATCTTCCATTAAACTCAGAGTAGAAACTCTTGAGTCAATCAATATCCTTGCTCATGGATTTGATATGGACAAATAATAAAAAAATATGCAAACCAATAGCTTATCAATTAGGTAGTTGTAAAATATAATAATATTAATCTATGAAACCCATTGTTTAAGGAAAATAATCTTTTACTTTTGCAGTCCGCTTTCGGAAAGGGGGTCTAGTGTAAACGAACATTAGGGGGATTGAGAGGATTAAGAGGCATACAGAACACTCAGATAATATCGCAAAAGATTTGTCAGTCAGTTAGGGGGC
>JAUUZS010000415.1 GCA_030589835.1 Cyclobacteriaceae bacterium | reverse complement strand
ACTACTTCCTGCCACTCTTCCTGCCACTCTTTCTGCCACTATAGTTCCGTCCTCATCGGAATCCCCCGATTATACAGATAATTTTTCAACGAAGGTATGGGTATTTCTTTGAAGTGAAAAATACTTGCCGCCAAAGCAGCATCTGCCGCTCCATCAGTAAACACATCGTAGAAGTGTTCCATGTTTCCTGCCCCGCCAGAGGCAATTACAGGTATATTAAGTTTCTTAGAAATGCGTGATGTCAATATATTTGCAAACCCTGCTTTGGTGCCGTCATGATCCATGGAGGTAAGCAGTATTTCTCCCGCTCCGCGTTCCTGCACTTCATAAGCCCATGGCTCTGTCACGACTTTTGTTGGTGTACGTCCTCCATGTGTGTGCACCATATTTCGTTGACCATGATCTTTAGTGTCGATGGCAACCACCACACATTGACTGCCAAACTGAAGTGCCAGCTCATCAATCAATTCCGGCCTGCGCACCGCAGAAGAATTTATGGATATTTTGTCCGCCCCGGCATTGAGCAATGCACTGACGTCCTGAACGGAGGAAATACCACCGCCGACAGTAAATGGAATATTGATTTGTCTGGCAACATTGCGCACCAGATCCACCAGTGTTTTCCTGTTATCGACCGTTGCCATGATATCCAAAAATACCAATTCGTCAGCTCCTTGTTCGGCATATATGGCTCCTTGCTCCACCGCATCGCCTGCATCACGCAATTCCACGAAATTCACACCCTTTACGGTGCGTCCGTCTTTGATGTCCAGGCAGGGAATTATTCGTTTTGTCAGCATGTTCTAATATTATATTTCTATTCGGATTTATTTTGTTCAATTAAACCAGGTTGTTAATTTAATATTCAGGTACTGGGAGCTAGGTGCTGGGTTCTCGGGACTAGGTAAAAGTAACTCATCTTGTTTCAATCACTTTAATAAATTTATTGATCATTTTTCCCAATTGAATATATGATTCATTGAATTCGTTAAACTCCGGTATTTCCGGATAGAGTTCATAGATCATTTCAATTTGACCCAAACACTCATCACATGAAGCCTGCGCATAAACAAGAAACTTTATGTAATCTGCCTTATATCTTCTCCTGCCATATCCTTCGGAAATCGTATCTTTTATGCTTTTACTCGATCTTCTAACCTGGCTCCCCTGTTCATACAATTCAAATTTCGGTAACTTTAGGGAGGCTTTATGAACCTGAATCGCTAGTTGATATGCGATTTGATAAATTTTCAATTCCTGGTAACCACTCATAATATTTGTCTAAATTAAAACATTAAAATCTCCACAAACCCTAGCACCCAGAGCCTAGCACCTAGTTCCCAGAACCTAGCTCCCAGAACCCAGAGCCTAGCTCCATGCACCTAGCTCCCAGAAAATCCCTCAATTTCCTTCATGCTTATCCTGTTTTCATAGATTGCTTTTCCTACAATCACACCGTGAAGAGGCAGTTTATCCAATACATGTATGTCATCCATGGAAGAAACGCCACCACTGGCAATGATTTCCAGAGCAGGAAAATTTACTGACATGTCCTTATAAAGATCAATTGCAGGGCCTTCTAAAACGCCGTCCTTGCTCACATCAGTAGAGATTACGTACTTGATGGAAAGGGCAATATATTTCCGTAAAAATGCATCCAATTCCCAAGAGCTATCTTCCTGCCATCCGCTTATGGCGATTTTTCCATTCAACACATCGGCTCCAAGAATGATCTTATCGGCTCCATATTTATTCAGCCAATCCTCAAAAAGATCTGGATTTTTAACGGCAATACTGCCTCCGGTAACCTGTGCTGCACCTGAATCAAAGGCCAGCTTAATATCTTCATCTGACTGTACTCCTCCACCAAAATCAATTTGCAGATCTGTATTTGATGCAATGCGCTCAAGCACTTTCTGATTCACTATTTTCTTCTGCTTTGCTCCATCCAAATCCACGAGGTGCAAACGTTGTACGCCTGCTCCTTCAAACATTTTAGCGACTTCCAGTGGATCATTATTATATATTTTCTTTTGCCGGTAATCACCTTTGGTAAGCCGAACGGCCTTCCCATCGATAATATCAATTGCAGGTATAATTAGCATAGTTTATAATTTCAAAAAGTTCTCTAATATATGTTGCCCAACTTGTCCGCTTTTTTCCGGGTGCCCCTGAATGGCGTAAAAATTATCCTTATTCAATGCCACACTAAATGGATTGATATAATCAGCTTTGGCAATGGTTTCTGTGCCAATTTCACAATAATAGCTATGAACAAAATAGATATAAGCTTCTTCGGGCAACCCAAGGAATAAATCTCCCTGTGCTTCGATAAGATTATTCCAACCCATGTGAGGTACTTTTAGCTCCGGCTCGAATCGGACGACATTCAAATCAAAAATCCCGAGACAATCCGTATTGTTTTCTTCGGAATGCCTGCACATCAGCTGTTGGCCCAGACAGATGCCAAAAAACGGTTGCTTGAGATCGATGATGATTTGATCCAGCTTTCGCTCCTTAAGATATGCCATAGCCGTGCTCGCTTCTCCCACACCGGGAAAAATGACCTTATCCGCTTTTTTAATAATCTCAGGATCATCGCTCAAAACAGGCTCTACACCAAGTCTGTTCAGCGTATTGGTCACAGAAACAACGTTGCCTGCATTGTATTTTATGATTACTACATTCATATAGTTCTATTGTTATTTCATGCGGAAATGATGGAATACGCAAATGCTTAAATTCAATAAATGGTTTTTTAAAAAGATGTGAGCAACTCATAGCTTGCCCTCATTTTATTACAAAGTTGCTCAGATTCCCTAAAATCCAAAGTCTGTTGCCCGTCAGAAAAGGCTTTGGATGGATTTGAATGTGTTTCATAAATAATTCCATCGGCCCCAGCCATAATCGAGGCAAGTGCCATCGCCTCTACATGCCGGCGTATTCCGATACCATGAGAGGGATCTGACACCACCGGAAAATGTGTTTTTTCTTTCAGAATTGGAATTGCATTCAAATCCAATGTATTTCGGCTTGCCTTTTCGTATGTCCTGATGCCTCGCTCACAGAGGATCAACTTTTCATTTCCACCGGAAAACACATATTCTGCAGAATAAAGCAATTCATCAATCGTTCCCGAAATCCCCCTTTTAATCATAACTGCTTTATCAATTTGCCCCAAGGCATCAAGTAAGTTAAAATTTTGTGTATTCCGTGCTCCTACCTGGAAAACATCTACATATTCCAGCATGGGTTCAATCTGAGAAACCTGCATCACTTCCGTAACAATTTTTAATCCTGCTTCCTTTGCATGCTTGTACCACAACTGCAATCCTTCGATTCCCATACCCCGGAAAGCATAAGGCGAACTACGTGGTTTGTAGACCCCTCCCCGCATGATTTTTATACCATTTGCTTTCAGGTGTTCAATGGTCTCCACAATCTGCTCTTCGCCCTCAATAGAACACGGCCCGGCCATCATCGCCAAAGAGCCTTCGCCAATCGTCACGCCATCGCCAAGATCAATAACCGTGGGCTTTACCTTCCATTTTCTGGAGACCAGCTTATAACTATCAGAAACGATATGGATATCATCAATTCCCGGCATGTTGCCGATCTGTCGGATATCAAATTCTTTAGTCCCGATTCCAATGAGATAGGTCGCTTTCTGCGTTTTTACTTCATTGGCTTCATACTTGAAGCTATTCACCTTTTTTATAATTGCCTCTTTCTGATCAGAGTCAATATTATTTTTTAGTTGAATAATCATTTTATTGAATTCCTTTAATTGATTTTATAAATGCTGAAATATCCTGTTCGAGGTTATTTGCTTTTTCCAGTACGTTGATGAAAGCAGATCCGATAATTGCTCCAGAGGCATGCTTGCAGGCCCGATCAAATGTCTCGTGATTCGAAATCCCAAAACCAATCAAAGTCGGATTTTTCAATTGCATGGCTTTAACTCTTTTAAAATAGCTGACCTGATCTTTAGATATCTCTCCCTTGGCCCCTGTGGTACCGGCCAGCGAAACCATATAAATAAATCCTTTGGAATTAACGTCAATTTCCCTGATCCGTTCTTCCGAAGTTTGGGGAGTTATTAAAAATATGTTGAGCAATCCGTGCGCTTCAAACATGCTTTGATATGCATCGATATATTCCTGCATGGGCAAATCAGGTAGGATTAATCCATCAATACCAATCACCTCACATTTTTTGCAGAAATCTTCCACCCCAAATTGCAGTACGGGATTGATGTAGCCCATGAGAATAATAGGAATTTTTACCGCTGCCCTGATTTCAGCAAGCTGATCAAATATCAACTTAAGCGAAATGCCATTGCTCAATGCGTGCTTATTACTTTCCTGTATGGTAGGCCCATCAGCCACCGGATCGGAAAAAGGGATTCCTACCTCAATTATATCTGCGCCAGAGCTCTGAAGGTGTTTTACAATATTTGCTGTGTCGTCAAGATTTGGGAATCCTGCAGTGAAATATACGGACAAAATATTGTCTTTTTTTTCTTCAAAGAGCTGCTCTATTCTGT
>JAUUZS010000157.1 GCA_030589835.1 Cyclobacteriaceae bacterium | reverse complement strand
ATTTTTGGTCAAGCGAACCCATACGATTGCTTTGCTTTGTGTGACTTCACCAATCTTAATTCCTGTAGCAAAATAAGGCCCGTCAATTTTTGCCGGTTGACAGGACGACAAAAATACAAAAGCAGGAAATAGAAGTGCTAATCTGAATACTGAGGTGTGCATAATTTTAAATTGATATCATCAAAAAGGTAATATATACAAAAGGGATTACGTCCTTCGTCTTCCGTCCAATATATGTTTGTCAGCTTATCACCAACCCAATCAACTATGTCATTGAAAAAAATGAAATATAGCATATTTTTTTGTCACGGTCCAGAATGCCTCAAAAAGGGTGTACGACAATGTGCGGATTTTGCAGAAAATCTATATGAGTTGCCACGGTGCTTTAGCCCTGGATAATAAAATATTCCAAAGTGGCTTAAGTCCTAAATTTAGTCGCATTTTTTTTTGCTAAAGCTCTCCTTTCTCAGGGTAAAGTGACCACGGGCTAAAGCACCGTGGTAATTCAATAAAAACCAATCTGCATTTTGTCGTACACGCCTCACAACAAAAAAAAGCGAAGCGATAAGGATTGAAACGCTTGACCTGCCACTAATATTTATAGCTCATTAGCGTTTTCCACATGGCCATGATGTTTTCGGGAGGCACTTCAGCCTGAATGTTGTGCACAGTGCTAAAAACAAATCCTCCTCCAGGAGCAAGTGCATCTATATTCCTTTGCACATCGTCCGTTACCTCCTGGACCGACCCGGATGGCAACACATGTTGGGTGTCAACTCCTCCACCCCAAAAAACGATCGAGTCGCCAAAATCTTTTTTCAACTGAACCGGTTCCATTCCTGTGGCAGTAATATGAATAGGATTCAATATATCCACACCCATTTCAATAAAATCAGGAATAACCGGCCGGACATTTCCACATGAATGAAACATTAGCTTTGCATGTGGCGCCTTTTCTTTAATAAATTGGAGTACTCGGATAAAATGAGGTTTGTAGTATTCACGGAATTGGTCGGGGCTAATCAACTGAGAGGCTTGGGTTCCGTAATCATCCCCCTCGCCAACGACATCCACCAATTCACCGATTTCATCGAGCAATCCATCCCAGAATTCTATTTTGAGGTCGGCAAGTTTCCCGACTAGCTTATCTGAATTTGTGGGGATCATAAACGGATCAAGCATCGCATTTTCCATTCCCCGGACACGTTGGTGCATTTCAAAAAGCCCGGCACACAAGCCCTTTGTCATGACAATTTTATCCTGGTTCCGGTATTGAAGGGCTTTTTCTTTCAAGCCGGCGAACCGCAATTTGTTTCCTGCGTCTGGCCAGGAAAAATTCTCAATGATATCTTCCTGTTCAAAATCGATATGCTCCAACGGACTCTTAACCAATGAAAACCAATGGCCGTCTTTTGGAAAATGATGCGTGAAATTCCATTCATCTACATATTCCCAATATGCCCCGGCGTCCTTCAATTTGGAATACACATCCCAATTGTGGCTTGTTAAGGGGAAGACACCACGGGTATCAACCTGCAATTCATCCAATATTTCATTTGAAGGAATGACAATCTGTTGAATCACATCAGACCACACTGGTTCAACTTCGCTAAGCTTCAGATATTTCTGTAAATTCTGATAGGCGCCGTTGGTGATCCCTGTCCAGATGGAACCTGCCAAATCAAAAGGTATACGGTCTGGCTCTTCGTGATTCAGGGCTTTTAATATTCTTTCTCTGGAGTTCATTTATTTATCTTTTATAGGGGTCATTTTAGGGACGAGTATATGAATAATTCCAATTCCTATCAGATAACCACACGATGCAACCGCAAATGCGATGTTATACCCTTCGGTTCCTTCCTCGTTTAGTACATACCCAACCAGCAATGCCATTAACATTCCGCCGAGTGTGCTCACCGTGGTGGCAAAACCGGTAACTGTTGCCACCATCCGTTTAGGAAAAAGATCAGATACTACGGTAAATATATTGGCCGACCAGGAACAATGTGCTGCGGCAGCCAATGAAATAAATGCCACACTGATAAAAATGGAGGAATAGTATGGAACGGTCATCACCGGAAGCACCAACAATGCGGAAGCCAACATGGTAATTTTTCTGGAGAAATTCACCGATCTCCCTTTTTTCATTAATAAGGAAGATGATGCTCCTCCAGCTATTCCTCCAAAATAGGAAACCACATAAATCGATACCAGAGGTAAAGCAAGCTCGCTTAAATCAACTCCAAACTTCGCATTTAGGAATTTTGCCCCCCAAAAAATATAGAAATACCACACCGGGTCGGCAAACAATTTCCCCAGGGCTACGGCCCATGTTTGGCGGTACTTCAGCAATTTGACCCAACTGATGTGTTCGGTTGTTAATTCCTGTTCCCCTTCTTCTATAAAATCAATTTCTGCCTGGTTTGCATACTTGCTGTCTTGTGGACTACGATAAAATATCAACCAAAATATCAGCCAAATGAAACCCAGAAAACCCGATAGAATAAAAACCCACTTCCATGAGCCGGAAAAAGCAATAATCACGGGAATCAAAATTGGCGCCATAATGGCTCCTACATTCGATCCGCCATTGAACAGGCCTGTAGCAAAAGCCCTTTCCTTTTTAGGGAACCACTCAGCTACCGTTTTGATGGCCGCAGGAAAATTACCCGCCTCGCTCAATCCCAAGCCAACCCGGGCTAATGCAAACCCAAACCAGCTACGTGCGCCTGCATGAAACATACTGGCAATACTCCATAATCCTACAGCCAATGCAAAACCCCAACGCGTTCCCAAGCGGTCAATGATGCATCCTGCGAGCAGGGTTCCTACTCCATAGGATAGTTGAAAGGAGAAAACGATGTACCCATATTCCAATTCTGTCCATCCGAATTCTTTTTCAAGCAATGGAGCTAAAATTCCGATTAATAATCGATCAAAATAATTTATCGTTGTCGCAAAAAATAACAGTGCAACGATCACCCAGCGAAAGTTGGTTTTTCGAGCCGTCATCAAATTTCAATTCTTATTATTCTAAAAAATATATTCCTAAAGGATAAAGTCATCTTTTGAATACGTTTGGGTGTATGCATAAACATGATATACAATAAATACTATTGTTCGGAAAAAGATAGGTAAAAAATATGAAAAGCCAACACATTGAAATAATTCTTGTCAAAATAGATCTTGAAAAACATAGCCAATTCCGGCACTGTTCCACATCTCGACATGTCGCTTGTGTCAAGTCAAGTGTGGCGTTTCGGTTAAGCCGAAGTAGTTTGGTTTCTGCACATAAAACTGCCCAAGGATTGAAATCTGCTTTTGAATAAACAGCAAAATGTAAGGGCCGATATCGTATATCTGTCACCTCGTTAAGGTATTCTTCAGGGCATATAGAACCACTGATTTCCTGGTTTATTGATTCGAGTAAAATCTCATCCAAATTAAACACCTTGCCAACAAAATTCTTACCTTAATTTTTAATACTTTTAAATTTTTGATCTGAACAGAAAATCCAATTCAACGTAAGTTGCTTTTCTGCTTTTTAAAAAAGTTTGTGCGTTATATATGATGAAAAAGAACCCGGCGACATTATCTGATATTGCAAAGCAACTGAACATTTCAGTTTCAACGGTTTCGCGTGCCCTCCACGATCATCCTGCAATTAGTAAAAGCACAAAAAAGCGGGTCGTCAATTTGGCCAAAAAATTAGATTACCAACCCAATTTACTGGCCCTTAGTTTGTTGAATAATAAGACTTATACTATTGGGATTATTGTGCCGGAGATCACAAGTTATTTTTTCTCCAGCGTGATCAATGGCTTTCAGGATCTGGTGAACGATACCCAGTACCGTTTGATTATCAGCCAGTCGGAAGAGTCATTCGAAAAAGAAAAGAAAATTTTGGAGGCCTTATCGAAGGTTCGCGTAGATGGATTTCTGATCTCACCTACTTCAGAGACCCACGATGCACATCATTTTAATAAGCTCGTCGAAAGTGGCACGCCACTTGTGATTTTCGATAGGGATTGTGAAGGCTTTAACGCCGATAAAGTATTGGTGGATGATTATGACGGGGCATTTCAGGCAGTGGAATATTTAATTAAAACAGGTTGCAGGAGAATTGCCCATATCACGGGTCCATCCAACCTTTCGATTTCAAAGCACAGGATGAATGGATACCTTGATGCGCTTAAAAAACACACCATCCAGGTTGATCCGGAACTTATTTTTAATGTCAGTGGATTTTCTCCCGAATATGGTGTTGAAGCGACAAAGGCCATGCTGAAACTGAAGCAGCTTCCCGATGCCATTTTCGCCATTAATGACGGCATTGCGATTGGCGCCATGTATGTGATCAAAGAAGCAGGAATTCAAATCCCTGATCAAATCTCGGTAGTGGGTTTCGATGACGAACCCCATTCATCTTATTTTATCCCTCCCCTTACCTCCGTCTGGCAGCCTGTGTATGACATGGGGATACTTTCTGCCAGAATACTCCTTAATAAGCTTCAAAGCCATAAGCTTACAGCATCACCCAGATACGAGTTATTGAAGCCTGAATTAATTGTTCGGGAGTCCTCCAAAAAACTTCCTGACTAAAAATCGGCTTTATGCAAAGGTTTGCATAAACTATTCTTTCATGTTGAGATAAAAAAGCCTACTTTTCTATTCAATTGAAAAACCTAAAAGCTACAATGTAAGTCGATGCTGGTCTCAACGAATACCTTATTTGATATATGTTATGGCAAATTTGCGATAGCAGCCCTAAATGTCTGGTCTATGGAGCAGATACATGCACTATTCAGCTCAAGCGAAAAAGCCAACAGCCCATTTATTGTGCAAATGACACCCGTGGCAAGGAATTATGCCCACAGCACAATGCTAATGAGCATGATCAAAGCCGCTTCAAAAATATATCCAAAAGCGATATTTGCCACGCATATCGACCACGGCAACGAACAGCATGTACATGAGGCCATCAACTCCGGGGATTTTACTTCTGTGATGATCGATGCTTCACATGATCTATTTGATGAAAATGTAAAAAAGACCCGGGCAGTTGTTGCTTTGGCCCATCAGAAAAATGTAGCTGTGGAAGCCGAACTTGGGGTATTAAGTGGTGTGGAAGACGATTTGTCAGTGGATGAAAAAAATGCACTATATACGCAACCTGGCGAGGTAGAGGCATTTGTAAACCAGACCGGTTGCGACAGCCTAGCTGTTGCCGTTGGTACAAGTCACGGTGCATATAAGTTTTCCGGTGGTGCAGGATTGCAATTTGAAATATTAAAGGAAATTCAACAAAAATTACCCGGTTATCCGCTCGTACTGCACGGAGGATCGGAAGTGAACAATGACGAAATTAACAGAATTAACAAAGCCGGAGGTGAGCTTGGCGTTTCTGCTAAAGGGGTGAGTAGCGCTGAGGTAAAAAAGGCTATAGTTTATGGGGTGTGTAAAGTGAATATTGCCACGGATGCCCGGCTGATCTGGACAAGAGTGCATCGGGAATTTTTTAAAGACACTCCTGAATTATTTGACCCTATCTTACCTGGAAAAAAATATATGACTACTCTAGAACAGTTTATGTTAGAAAAATTCGAGTTGCTTGGATCAACAGGAAAATCTATTTTAATACCATCAACCAGATAAAAACAGTAAAATGAACATTGACAAAAAATACCCACTATTAGTCAAGCCAACTTCCGAAACAGGCATTTATCAAAGCGTCACAAAGGAAGAGGCCAATTGGCAATACCTCAATTTCCAGGCCAGGCTAATGAAAAAGGGTGAAGTTTGGAAAGGAGAAACCGGCGATAATGAATATGCCATCATTCTTCTTAGTGGCAACTACAGCATCAAGTCAAATAAAGGAAGTTGGAAAACCGTGAATGGCAGAAAAGATGTGTTTTCGGGAATTGCACATACAATGTATTTACCCAGACATACTTCCTTTGAATTGAGTGCAGAAAGTGAACTCCTTGACATCGCCTATGGCTGGTGTGCCACAGACCAGGATTTTGATGCGGTTTTTAAAACTCCTGAAGAAGCTGAGATTGAGATTCGCGGTGGAGACAATGCCTCCAGACAAATCAATTCATTGGTGCAACCCGGTTTTCCATGCCACCGTTTAGTGTCCGTTGAGGTGTATACGCCTGCGGGAAACTGGAGCTCTTATCCTGCCCACAAACACGATGAAAGGAAGTTAGACGAAAACGGGAAAGTATTGGAAGCAAGATTGGAGGAGACTTACTTTTATAAAATTGATAAACCGGCAGGTTTCGCTATTCAGCAAGTATATGATGATAATCGCACGATTGATGAAATAGCTGTTGCAAAAAACAACGATGTAGTAATGGTTCCAAAAGGGTATCATCCTGTGGTGGCCGGACATGGGTTTAATGTATATTATCTCAATTTCCTGACAGGAAGCGATCAGTCACTGGCCAATACGCCAGATCCGGATCATGAATGGATATTTAATTCGTGGAAGTCCATTGATCCCAGGATACCTATGGTGACTGCCGAGATGAATGGAAAGGGTGATCTAGGTGCTGGGCTCTAGATGCTGGACTCTGGGTGCTGGGTGCAGGGTGCAGGGTGCTGGTGGGTTTTTAGTCCAGTAGTGAAATGAGATATATTATTTGATAGAATAATTGAATGATTGAATGTTAGAATAATTGATTTAGTTGATAAATGAGGGATTATAGCATTTTATGATTCATGCATTAATACATTCTCTCATTCATTGATTCTCACTACTTTTAAAGGGCGAGTGAATAAATTAATTAAACAGTTAATGAAACATAAAGGCAAAACATGAAAAATAAAAAATACGACCTGATCACGTATGGAAGGTCTTCCATTGACCTGTATTCGCAAAACATCGGGGCTGATTTTGTTGACATCAAAGGCTTTGATGCATTTGTTGGTGGATCACCCTTAAATATAGCCGTGGGTTGCAGCAGACTTGGATTGAAACCCGCATTGCTTTCGGGGGTTGGAAAAGACAAAGTAGGTGATTTCATCGTGGCATTTCTCCAAAAGGAAAAAGTAGAAACTTCACTCATGCCAGTAATCCCAAGCGCAAGAAGTAGTGCGGTGGTACTAGGGATCGAGCCACCAGACCGCTTTCCCTTGGTTTATTACCGTGACAACTGCGCAGACAGCCAGATCACCATCGATAATGTGATTGCCGCCCGGATAGAGCAATGTGGCTTGCTGGAAATTTCAGGAACTGCCCTAAACATAGAACCAACAAGAAGTTCCGCTTTTTTTGCCGCTGAAATAGCCTATGAAAATAATATTCCTATTGTGCTTGATCTGGATTTTCGCGCTGATCAATGGCATGATTTAAGATCTTTTGGAATTACCACCAGGGCGTTACTTCCTAAAGTAAAAATAGCCTTAGGAACCGAAGAAGAAATATTGGCTGCTACCTTAAGCGATGCCTCCCAGGTTTCGATAAAACACCAGCAAATTTCTGCCCCGGAAATTACGGGGGACATCAATAAATCCATTGAAAAAATATTATCGCTCGGAGTTGAATATCTACTTGTAAAAAGAGGCTCGGAAGGCGTTACAATTTTCGATAACAAAGGAAATAAGCAGGACGTGCCAGGATTTCCAGTGGAGATATTGAACATTCTTGGAGCAGGCGATGCCTTTGCCAGTGGTTTTATTTATGGCTATTTGCAGGGTTGGGATATGTATAAATCATGTAGAATGGGAAATGCCAGCGGCGCCCAGGTCGTACTTCAGCCCGGCTGTGCCAACTTTATGCCTTACCTGGAAGAATCGATGAAGTTCATTGAGGACCATGGAGGGTTTTAACCTGCACTATGCGGTCTTCCAGAAACATACTTTTATAGGAATAATACTTTTGGTAGGTGTGCCGGAAAGTGACAAGTTGCAGTTGCAGGAGGTAGTAAAAAAGAAAGGTATGCAATTTAGTGTGTCACATGAATTGTGTATTAGGGGGAAAATAAATTAATAAGAAAAGTAAAATAAATAAAAAGGATCACATAAAGATCACAGACGAATCGCAAAACACGCAAAGAATGACTATTAGAATATTTGTTTCGCAGCCTTTGCGTAAACTTTCCGTTCTTTGCGTGAACGATAGATTAAACAGATTTAAAATTAAAAGCTTGAAATATATCTCAGGATTATAATAGACATTCATATGAAAACACGCAGACTTACCGTAGCTCAGGCACTAATTACATTTTTACAAAAACAATACACCGAAAGAGACGGAATAGAACATAAACTTTTTGCTGGTTGTTTTGGGATATTTGGTCACGGAAATATTGCCGGTATTGGGCAGGCATTGTTTCAGGATCCAAAATTTAAATATTACCAGGCCAGGAACGAGCAGGCCATGGTACATACCGCCGCCGCGTATGCCAAAATGAAAAACAGGCTATCTACTTTTGCATGTACCTCTTCCATTGGCCCGGGAGCTACAAATATGGTGACTGCTGCTGCCGGGGCTACAATCAACAGGATCCCGGTGTTGCTACTTCCCGGGGATATTTT
>JAUUZS010000497.1 GCA_030589835.1 Cyclobacteriaceae bacterium | reverse complement strand
GCATCATTGGCAACAATGCTGACTGGTACACTTGCTGGGGTATTGTTGGGGTGATTCATTTGATTAAATTTCGGCGGTTTTCATTTCTTGGTTTACACTTTGCGTGATAATCCTTTATAGCTTAGGGAAGAATTACGCTGAGTTTCGCTATGAAAACGCAAACCTGCCTGCCAGCGCGGCAGGGTTTAGCAAAGCAATTATTCACTTAAGTGTTAACTACTTTTTACCTTTTATGAAAAACGCCTAAATTTCTTCTTTCTATTAATGATATTTTGCAGATCGCAAATAATTCACAACACAAATCGATGGAATAAAATTCCCTAATACTTTCTCATTTAAACAATTACAGGTAATTTTGCATTTTATTTCTTTTCAGCACGAATGCTGATTATATATTATCTTAAAAGTCAGGCTTTTAACCTGATGAAAGTAGATTCGAATGAGCAAAAAAGGAAGAGTGTTAATGGCCATGAGCGGAGGCATAGATAGTTCGCTCGCAGCAGTATTGCTTCACGAGCAAGGCTATGAGGTGATAGGCATGACCATGAAAACATGGGATTATGCTTCTTCTGGCACCTCAAAAAAAGAGACAGGATGTTGCAGCCTCGATTCCATTAATGATGCGAGAAACATTTCTGTAAGCCTGGGTTTTCCACATTATATCCTCGATATCAGAAAGGAATTTGGCGATTATGTCATAGATTATTTCACTGACGAATACATCGCCGGACGAACTCCTAATCCGTGTGTGCTATGTAATACGCATATAAAATGGGATGCGCTGTTAAGGCGTGCCGATAAGCTTGGTTGTGATTATATTGCCACGGGGCACTATGCGAGGTTACGATATGAACATGACAGGTATATTATATCAAAGGGGATTGATCCACTTAAAGACCAGTCTTATGCTTTATGGGGTGTTTCTCAACAAAGTCTGAGTAGAACTATTTTTCCTCTTGGAGATTTAACGAAGAAGGAAATATATGATATGGCTGCTGAGCGAGGATTTACGGAGCTGGTGACAAAATCAGAATCCTATGAAATTTGTTTCGTCCCAGACAATGATTACCGAGGATTTCTAAAACGAAGAGTAGAAGGATTGGAACAAAAAGTAAACGGAGGCGAATTCGTGCTTGAAGATGGTACGGTTGTGGGCAAGCATGAAGGATATCCCTTTTATACCATTGGCCAACGCAAAGGATTGGGGATCGCTTTAGGATATCCAGCTTATGTGACCGAAATTCAGAAAGAAAAGAATCGGGTAGTCCTAGGCTCATTTGACGAGCTGGCAAGAAATGGGATGTATGTAAACAAATTGATCATGGGAAAGTATCCGTCACTTTCCGGGCGAATGGAGACAATTACAAAAGTCAGATACAATGATTCGGGGCATCCGGCCGTTATTGAGCAAACGGGAGATAATATGAAGGTGTTTTTTGGAAATGGCGTGAATGCCATCGCTCCGGGTCAGGCAGCGGTTTTCTATGAAGGAGATGATATAATCGGTGGTGGGTGGATACGTTCAAGTTTCAAACAGAATGGGGATAATGAATAGAGTCATCTTAATTTTGGCCGTTGCTGGAGGGTTATTTTGGCAATGTACTGAGGTAAAGGAAATTAATCCTGAAGAATTAGGAGCAAATTATTTTCCTTTGCAAATCGGCACATACAGAACTTATCAGGTAGATGGTGCGATAATGGATTATACTGGAGATAGCATAGAATTTTCCTATTTGCTCAAAGAAAGTGTCGTGGATTCATTTCAGAATCTTGAGGGCGGAATATCCTATCGGCTTGAACGACAAAAGCAGTATGATGAAAATGACCTGTGGGAAATTGACTCTGTCTGGACGGCCAGGGTAGATGGGCAAACAGCGGTACGTATAGAGCACAATGTTCCTGTGGTAAGCTTGATATTTCCACTCGCAGAGAATAAAACCTGGGATGGGAATAAGTTAAATAACAAGAGTAAATTGGAATTTGAAATGATAAATATTGGCCAGCCATTTACAGATTCATTTGGTTCGTTTGGGGCAACGGTTACCGTTATCCAGCAGTATTTACCTGATGTTTTTGTGACCTCCATTTCAAAAAAAGAAATATATTCCAAAGACAAAGGCCTGGTCTACAAAGAAAATATTATATTGAAATATAAACAGGACGGAGATTATGGCGATGAAATCGTGGAGTCGAGTTTGGTGTATTATCAGTATCTTTTAGCATATGGGGAAGAATAAGTTTCTGATTAGTATTCTGATGGTTTTACTGACCCTTCCCGCTTTGGGAAAAGTGAATCGTTATGTCGTTTTTTTTACAGATAAAGAAGGTATATCCTATTCTATTGACCGACCAGAGGAGTTCCTTTCGGTGCGTGCCTTACAAAGGAGAAGTAATCAAAATATCGATATTGTAGCCAATGATTTGCCGGTTTCTGATGTGTACCTGAAAAGCCTGGTCGACTTGAATGAGATTGATGTGTATTTTACCACCAAGTGGATGAATGCCGTGTTGGTGGAAATGGACGAAACCAGGGAGGATGAGCTAATTGCATTGTCTTTTGTCGATAAAGTGGCCTTTGTGGCTCCGGGAAGTAAAATGTTGCCTTCAACTGGAGGAGGACGGAGGGCCAGGGTGAAAAATAGTGCTGCCACGCAGACTGTTCATTATGAAACTAACGAGCAAAATAGGTTTATCGGGGTCGATGTCATGCATGAGTTGGGCTATCGTGGTGAAGGCATGCTCATTGCCGTATTTGATTCCGGATTTGATTTTATCGATGAGTCTCTATATTTCAACCATCTTTTTGAAAATAATAAAATAACGGGGACAAAAGATTTTATTCGTGGATCTTCAGATGTTTACCAATACGATACCCATGGTTCAAAGGTGCTTTCATGTATTTCGGCATTCCACGAAGGTGAGTACTCAGGAACTGCTCCAGAGTCAGATCTGGTGCTTTGTGTAACAGAAGATGTGATGTCAGAATATGCGATTGAGGAGTATAATTGGTTGTTTGCTGCCGAATATGCAGATAGTATTGGTGTAGATATCATCAATACTTCTGTCGGTTATTCCTATTTCGATGATGCGGATATGGATTATACATATGAAGATATGGATGGTAATACGACCATCATCTCCCGTGCGGCAGACATGGCAGCATCAAAAGGAATATTGGTCGTCGGTAGCAATGGAAATGAAGGAAATAGCAACTGGCAATACCTTAATGCCCCGGCCGATGCAGACTCCGTGCTTGCCGTGGGTGCAGTTACTACTGATTCGGAAAGATCGAGTTTCAGTTCATACGGGCCGACGTCAGACGGAAGGATTAAGCCAGATGTTTCAGCACTTGGCAGTTGGGTAAGGGTAGTGTATAAAGATGAAATTACCTATGCAAACGGCACTTCATTCTCTGCCCCATTGGTTGCAGGGCTGGCAGCAGGATTTTGGCAGGCCTATCCGGAGCTGAGCAACATGGAAGTAATTCAATACCTAAAAATGACAGCAAGTCATTCCGATTCCCCGGATACCATTATCGGTTATGGCATTCCCAACTTTATGAGGGCGTACAATAGGGTAAAGTACAATGAAAGTGATATTGTAAATAAGTTTGTAGTTTTCCCAAACCCTGTTACCAACAAAAGGATAATCTATTTTTATATCGACTCATTGGCTGAAAAAGGAATGGCAAATCTTAACTTTTTTGACCTGAAGGGCAGCTATATACGATCTGAAGAGTTGGAACT
>JAUUZS010000504.1 GCA_030589835.1 Cyclobacteriaceae bacterium | reverse complement strand
CCTCGGCGACCCAAAAGATATATTGAGTGCCATGGGTGAAGTGCAGCCAACCTTGATGTGTTCGGTGCCAAGGCTATATCAGAAAGCATACCATACCATTATTGCTAAAGCCAATACAGGCTCCAAAATAAAGAAAAAACTTTTTCAAAGTGCCTTGAAAACCGGCAAGCAGAAGGCCAATCTTGATCGGAGAGGCCTACCCATTCCATTTAACCTAAAACTAAAATACGGTTTTTTTGATGGCTTGATCTTTAAAAAAATAAGAGGTGTATTCGGCGGTAAGCTGTGGATGATGCCATGTGCCGGAGCGCCGCTGTCCGGAGAAATCACAGAGTTTTTTCATGCTATTGGCATGCCGGTATTAATCGGTTATGGCCTTACTGAAACCACCGCAACGGTATCTGTTTTTCCTGATACAGGTTTTGAGTTTGGATCGGTGGGATTGACTATGCCTGAAGTGGAAGTGAAGATTGGGAAGAATGATGAAATATTGGTAAAAAGCAAAACCGTCATGAAAGGCTATTACAAAAAGCCTGAAGAGACGGCCAGGGTTTTTGAGGATGGTTGGTTTAAGACCGGCGACGCAGGAAGCATTGATGACAGGGGCAACATTACGATCACCGACCGAATCAAGGATTTAATGAAAACATCCGGCGGAAAATATGTCGCCCCTCAGCACATCGAGTCCATACTTACCAATGATGATTTGATCGAAAACGCCATATTGATCGGCGATGATAAACCCTTTGTTTCGGCACTGCTAGTTCCAAATATTGAAACGCTAAAAGAATACGCACATTCCCTTAATCTGAAATATCATTCCATTGAAGATTTGCTAAAAAAATCACATATCAAGGAGCTATTTGAGGAGAAATTGGAGCAACTACAGCATAGTCTTGCGAATTTCGAAAAGGTTAAAAAGTTTAAATTACTCTCGGAGGATTTTAGCATGAACCTGGGGGAGCTCACGCCAACACTAAAAATAAGGAGGCAAATTATCATCAATCATTTTAGTCCGCTGATTGATGAGATGTATGCATTTTAGTTGGCATTATGCTAGAAATATTTATTTAGCGAAAGCACTGATATTAAAAAGGGTGTACGGCAATTTGCAGATTTTGCAGAAAATCTATATGAGTTACCACGGTGCTTTAGCCCGTGGATAATAAAATATTCCAAATTGGCTTTAGCCATAAAATTAGTTGCATTTTGTCATACACCCTATTAAAAATTATACGATAATTTTAATTTAGCACGAACCTCAAGACTTTGTATTATTTGATTTTTTGGATCCACAAGTTTCGGAATTGAATTTTTGACCCTTCTGCCTGCATGCCTATGGCCCCTTTGGTCAAAGAGCAATTCGTAGCTATATTCTGAAGTAATCCATTGACTTTTATTTCTATGGTGTTGTCCTTACAGGTGATGTCGTAGCTGTTCCATTCACCGGCTTTTTTCTCATTGGATTCATTCATTTTAGCTATAATGGGCTTTACCTTCTCTGTTGAAACACAAACACTGTCACCCACAGTTGCCCTTACACCCACACCGTGCACAATAAAATCGCCCGCATTCCCATGTTTTAACTGTGCCTGGTAATGCGCAATCCAGATTTTATCAGGTTTATTGGTATGTAAAAAAATCCCGCTGTTTGTAGGGTTTTCAGGATATCGCCATTCAATATGTAACCGATAGTTTGAATATTCCTTATTGGTTCGTATGTACCCAACCGGTACGCCAACGGTTTCAATCACGCCATCTTTGACATAATAAAATTCATCGGGGTTTATATTTTCGTCACCCACATAAATTGTCCACCCTTTAAGGTTTTTACCATTGAATAACGACTGTTTTTTTTGAGCGAAGCCGACCATTGCCAGCATCATGAACATTGATATTAATATTGCCTTCATAATGTATAAATTTTTAAAAAGTAAAGTAAATGATATTCTTATAGAACAAAAATCAGCAGGATCTTTTTCCATCAATACTTTCAAAGTCGATGTTATACTTTTTATTGTCGTATAAAATAATATCTGCTCCCAAAGATGACCCGGACGGTGTAACATCCATTATATTTATTTCCTTTATGGGTGATAACTCTTCTTCAGTCCACTCAGTATCATCCATTTTATGCAAAAAAACGGTAATCATAAATTCCATTGAAGGGTTCATCGCCATTCTTTTTTTATGGGCATATAAAACCGTGCTTTCATCAGCCTCAGCGTTTTTGTTTTTGTGTGTTAAACTATCTAATTCATCCCAGCCTTCATATATAATCATTGCTATACTCCTTCCGGGAATTGACGCTGTTATTACTTTTTTATCACCCGCTTCGAATTTTTTAATTATCGGCTTATTTCCTTTAATATGTGGGAGACCAAAATGCCCCAGCGTTAATTCATATTCAAACGCCAGGCGGGAACGGTCCACGCGTACGACTCCGCCGGGAATTGTAATTTCAGCCAGATCAATGATATAACCCACTCCGTTGTTTGGCGGTTTTCGCATAATCGCCTGCCTGTATAGTACATCCCCTTGAACACCATTATAAAGCATGTTTTGAGATGTGGTATAAGACCTGTTTTTTTCTGAATCATTTTCTACGGTGAGGCCTGTAAGATAGAAATTAACATCATCGCCCCGTAAGTCCCGCGGATCCAGGCTACGAAAGCTGTATTCCATGGAGGTACCCCCCTGAGGATTATGATCTTCCCAGGGGAAATGCGTATTATAAACAAGCTTGGAATAATTCGGATCGTCATAATACACCTTTCCGGGAATTATTTCTGAGGTGCCGGTTTTCCCATGATTGACAAGTACAAGGCCAGGATTATCCAGGACAACCCGATTGGAATTGTGCCCAAGCTTTTCCCACATCCCATCGTTTTCTTTGGCTGTCCAAAACGGGGAATCATCAGGCAGGGCGAGACATATAAATGGCAGAAACATAAGAAAAGGGCTGGCCGCACAACTGTAGTTTTGCACCATATATTCTTTCTGGCCATAAAATCCCAGGCTGGGTATATCATTATAATAGAATTCTTCACGGGTAACAAATTGCAGTAATGAGCCCGAGCAAAGTCTTCTGGCCCAACCGGCATCCAGCAAGGTTTGGTCCTTGAGCATAAAAGCAACCGGAAAGGCTCCGGAAACCCAGGTCCTGTAGCAAATACTCCTGGACCACATATTGATATATCCATCCCGGGCAAAAAAACTGGCTAAAGATCCCATCAATTTTTGAGCGGATTTTTCGATAATATCAGCGATCTCCGGATAGTACTTATCACCAAATGTCCTGTTCCAAATGGTGGTATAAACGATAAAAAGACTTATCGAGTAATAATTGTAGGTTTGCTCAAGATACCAGCCGTTTCCTGAATGATAGGATGCCACCCACAACAGATGGTTTTTTAATAATTCATCATCGATCTCGTACCCATACTTTTTAAGAAATGAAAGGGTGATAATATTAAAAATCCGCCAGTTGTTCTGAGTTGTCCTATGATGCGCCCATTTTGAAATGGTTACCACCATTTCATCTTTTTGCTTTTGAGTAAAATGGGTCCAAAGTGTGTCAGGCATTAAAAGCAATGTTTTAAACAATCCTCCAAATTCGCACGTGAACTGGT
>JAUUZS010000273.1 GCA_030589835.1 Cyclobacteriaceae bacterium | reverse complement strand
GTTTGTGATATGCCAAGCATATCATTCATCGTAACTGCTCCTAAAGCTCCGGCAAAATACATGTCGGTTATTAATGGATAAATTTCCATAAAAAAGTATATCCCAAGAAAAGACCCTAAAACAAAGGTAATGCCGTCTAACTTGCCAATAGCTGTGGCGCACAAGCTAGTTCCCGGGCAAAATCCTCCTATGATAAAACCAACGCCCATAATTAATCCTCCGATGATGGCGGACTTTAAAAATGTTGGGTTGACATAAATGAGGCTGATATCCAATAAACCAAAATGGCTAAATAGCAATACACAAAGCATGGCGGTGATTCCAGCAGTAAAAAATACTTTTAGCACCACAAAATCACGACCGTAAAACAATCCGACCAGTTTTTTAGAAGTTGAAAATCCTGCCTGCTCCAAAATGAAGCCAAAGCCAAAGCCAAGAATTAAGGCAATTATTAAATCAAATTCATCACTAATTATTAAAGGAACCAAAGGACCCATATCTATATATATTTTAGTAAGTTAAATCCACAATTTTCTAAAGAAATAGGCCACCAGATACGCCGACCCAAAAATGGCAATCATCGTGATGATGCCTCCAAATGACATCACTGCCATACCACTCAATGCCGATCCACTGGTACAGCCTCGCCCAATTTGAGATCCAAGCCCAAAGAGTATGCCGCCAATTCCGGCCATCAATAGCCTGGTCTTATTGGTAATCCTAAAGCCTTTATCAATCTTTAACCCTATCCTATTGGAAATTATCCCCGAGAAAAAAGCGCCGATTACTACTCCTACGATTTCAAAAAACAACCAGCTGTTTAGCGGGCTTCCGGTATGTGTCTGAGTATATTGCTGAAAATAAGTGCCATTTTCCCATTGATCTGGCTGGAAAGCTTTTACTAACAGCAGCACCATGGACTTTATACCCCCACTTGCACCAAGACCCCGGCCAGTAATGTAGATGGTGATAAAAAGCAACAATCCAAGCAGGATACCAGCCAAATATGGATTCATATAGGGCCTCATGGCTTCATTTTCCTTTTTCATATTCATTTATTAAAAATAGTGCTAAGCAACAATTGATGATTTTTTCTTCTCCTCTTTTTCCTCATCTTCCTCACCTTCCAGTTCTTCATATCCTGTGATCATCGCTTTTATGTTTGAAGTTATTGTCTCACCTGTGGTGGTCATATAAATATGGACTATCAAAAAGGTGATTAGCATAAATGCTCCGAATGTATGCCAAATCGCGATGACATCTAATGGGATATCAGCGATCACAATGATGTTGTTTTCATCTATATGCTTATAAAACATGTATAAAATACCAGTACCTACCACTAAAGGGATTAGCACAATTTTAAAGCTGAGGTAGGTGAGTACCTGTAGCGGGTTCAGTTTATTTAAAGCAGATTTCTTGGTGGGATGATGCTCATTTTTGAAAATCCCTATAGAATAATACCTGATCTGTTCTTTCAACTTCTTCATAGTAGGAGTGTATTGTTTCCACTCGCCTGTGGTGAAGTGCCAAAAAATGGCAAAAACAATAAGTCCCAAAAGCAGGTAAGCCGCGACCCGGTGGTACATAACCGCCTTATCAAAACCAAAAACATGAATTGAATCATGTACTTCAAATCCTGTAATACTTAAAAACAGGATTAGACTGGCTTGTGACCAATGCCAAAACCGTTCAAATCGTTTATAAATATATTCCTTCTTCATTTCTAGCAATTTGATTTAGTATTTAAAATCGCCCTATTTTTTTGAATAACTTCTTTATTAAAAAAATTGGGCATCAACCTTTTTTCTTTTCAGAAATTAAGTTTTCTATTTTGTCTAGTTTCACATTATTAGCAAAGAACCTGGCGAAGCCATGAATGATAACTCCTAATACTGCAAGAATTATTGAAAACCGTCCAATAGCATCAAGAAATTCATTTTTGTCCCTTCCCGGAAGGTAAAAATCATCTAAACCTGCCAGACGGCTATTTGTACTGTTGTGACACTCAGCACAGGACAAGGACGATTCTTTTGGCGCAACCATGTGATTGATTGGCCAATACATTTCTGTCTCCACAAAACCATATTCGCCACTATAAGGCAAGCCAATCCGTTCCATGCCTGCTATAGCAGCAGTTTGCCAGTCAAAATCACTCCAATATGCACTATCACCCACGTTTGGTGAGTAGAGCTTCGGTTGTATAAGCGTTTTATAATTTATGTCGTAAATCTGATCTCCCCGATGTACTTTGACAGGGATGATCTTTGACTCCGGATCATCGTGTGAGCCATTAAGTTGATTCATTACTACTATCTTTGAATCATCAATCGAATCTCCTAATAAATAATGATCGGCCGTTCCATTGAACCATACATATTCGGGTTTTACATTTCTTTCCCATTTGAAGCTCCCTTTAATTGACATATAGTCATGGTTTCCAAGGCTATCTTCTTCGAAATATGGCTTGCCATCTTTCAATTTACCTGCATCGGACCAAAGCCAACTCATTTTTGTAGAGTTCACTTTGGCATATGTAGGAATGTGACATGCCTGACACGATACTTTGGAGGTATGTGTGTTGAGGATATTATCATGGTGAGGAGTGTTGGTGTGGCATGATTCGCACGTTGACCTGTTTACATTATTGGACGATACAGAATAGAGCTTGCCACTGATATTATGTTTTTCAGTTGTATGACAAGCGGTGCATTCCATATCCATTCCGTTACCTGCCATATGCACATCAACTTCACGATCGCAGCCAATGAGTCCTTCTTCAAGATCTCCATGCTTCACATTATTACCTCCGCCGCTATAAAAATGACACGCCCCACAATTGGTTTTCTGAGGCGCCCCCACATGTTGTGCTACTTCTGTCAGATTCACTTCTCTGTCGGGGTAGCCTGCCATAGAAGACCCCTTTAAATACAATTCACTTTGATCATGGCAGACCATACAATCCACATTTTTTTGATTATCAAAATCAAAGTGATCGTCACTCATTCCAAACCCGATATGGCATTTGGCACATGCCTGCTCATTGCTCTCCGCCCCTATGCAAAAATTGTTAAGGATGTTTTTCTTTCCCAGGCTTTTTATTCCTCTGCCTTCTATATAGGATACACGCTCCCAATTCCAGTGGGCAGAAGCCATGATTTCCTTATGTGTACCGTTATGACAAGTCAGGCATGCTTCTGTTACCTCCTGAGGAGTGTCAAATTCCTTTTGTAGCTCTACAAATAAGCTGTGATCTACAGATGCGGTATCCTTAATAGCATACTTATTTTTTAGCGCCTCAAGCTTTATATTCGGCTCTTCTTCCTTGTGAAAGTAGTTTATTGCAATAAGTCCTATAAAAGTATAAACAAAGACAAGTAGTATATTCCTTGCCATTCTAATTGAAATCTTATCCATATCGAAATGGTCTAAAAAATTTATTTGATCACAAAATTAGACTCGGAATTATTGGCCTATATGATAATAATCACATAAGTCTTTTGCATTACTCAACATGTAAAAATTTCACCTGATCCTATTTCGCAAAATCAAAATCTAACTCTATTTAACATATGGACGTTTTCATAAGTTTTGTATGTGATTTACATCACATTGATATTGCACTATTCTTATTTTATGTGATAATTAACACAAATTTTTATTGGGTATTTTATGCCTTTTTCATGACCATAATCATGTTTTTTTTCACTTTTAATAGGTTCATTTGCACTTTGATTTTTTAATCTTTCTAAGATTACACACTTTCTAGTGTGAAAATAATAAAGAAATAAAATTATCTCTTTTTGTAAAAAACACTGATAATATGAAGCAGTCCAGGAGAGAGTTCTTAAAAATATCCAGCTTAGGTGTAGGTGGTGTAACATTGGCAACTCCTTTGTTCAATTGGGCGAATGGAGCCATTGTTTCCGATGAAAGTCCTGTAGAAGATTTATTCAACCGTACCCCTACCTATTGCGAAGTGTGTTTCTGGAAATGTGCCGCTTGGGTATATAAAAATGATGAAGGAAACATCTGGAAAATCATTGGCAATGACGATGATCCACATTGCAATGGCAGACTTTGCCCAAGAGGTACCGGAGGAGTTGGGATGTATTACGATGAAGACCGACTGAAAACTCCATTGATCCGTAAAACTATAGATGGCAAACAGCAATTTGTAGAAGCCAGCTGGGATGAAGCGCTAGATGTAGTTGCTAAAAATCTCAATAAGGTAAAGGAAAAGTATGGGCCTGAGTGTACGGCCTTGTTTACGCATGGTTCTGGAGGGAAATTTTTTGGGGATTTACTCAAGGCTTTTGGATCCACAAATATCACTGCGCCATCTTTTGCTCAATGCCGTGGTCCCAGGGAGGTTGCCTTTCTAGCCACTTATGGTGAAATTATCGCCTCTCCTGAAAGAGTGGATATTCGCGACACGAAATGCCTGGTGCTTATTGGATCTCACATTGGTGAAAACATGCACAACGGTCAGGTACAGGAAATGTCTGATGCCATTGACAAAGGAGCAACTATTATTACCGTTGATCCAAGATTCTCAACAGCAGCTTCCAAATCAAAGCATTGGTTGCCGATTAAACCGGCTACGGATATCGCATTACTTCTAGCCTGGATTCATGAAATTATTTACAATGAATGGTATGATAGAAAATACGTAGAGAAGTATTGCTATGGTTTAGAGGAGTTGAAAGAGCATGTAAAAAACTATACTCCTGAATGGGCGTATGGCATTACAACTATTAAACCTCATGTAATCAGGGAAACTGCCAAAGAAATGGCCAATGCTTCGCCTGCAGTTATCATTCATCCGGGCCGCCATGTCACCTGGTACGGAGATGATACGCAAAGATTGCGAACTATAGCCATCCTGAATGCACTGTTAGGCTCCTGGGGAAGAAGAGGCGGTTATTACAGTCCCGAAAAGAAATCATTGCCAAGTTTCCCACATCCGGAATTTCCGAAACCAAAGAAAACATGGCGCGATGCACATCCTGATGGTCGCTATAATCTTGCCATCGAAGTGGTATCAAATGATATATGCGATTCTACCATACCTACTCCCGACAGTGAATGCAATTTCAAAGCGTGGATTGTAAATGGTACTAACCTCATTTTTACGCTTCCGGATCAAAAAAATACATTGGAAGCCATACAAAATCTTGATTTCATGGTTGTTATTGACACAATGCCCATGGAGATCACCGGATATGCCGATGTGGTTCTGCCCGAATGTACTTACCTGGAACGATACGATTATTGTAGAACAGATCAAAACAGGGAGCCAAGTATTGCCCTGAGGATGCCTGCGACAGAACCCAAATATAACAGTAAGCCGGATTGGTGGATCGTAAAACAACTGGCTCATAAAATGGGATTGGATGAATTTTTCCAATGGAATGATATTGAAGAAGTATTGGATTGGCAGTTGAAGCAAGTGGGAACTTCGCTGGAGGAAATGAAGAAAATCGGAATTAAGAAATTCCCAAGGGAATATGATGATCTTTATTTTGCTGAAGATGAAGACATTGAGTTCAATACAAACACAGGAAAAATAGAACTCTATTCCACCGACCTTGAGGCTGAAGGTTTTGATCCAATGCCGGTCTATACACCTCATCCCGAACCGGAGCCTGGTTTTTACAGGTTAAATTATGGCCGAACTCCGGCACATACGTTTAGCAGGACGGCAAACAATCCAAACCTTACAGACTTAATGGATGAAAATGTGCTTTGGGTAAATCCAATTGTAGCCAAGGAATGGGATCTTAAAAAAGGTCAGGAAGTTTGGCTGGAAAACCAGGACGGAGTACTATCATCTTTTCCAATAAAAGTAAGGATTACAGAAAGGATAAGACATGATTCGGTGTATATGGTACACGGTTTTGGCCATACAGAAAAGAAATTGTCACGGTCGTATGGAAAAGGAGCAAGCGACACGGAATTAATTACGAACGTCATGGTTGACCCAGTGATGGGAGGTACCGGAATGAGGGGCAATTTTGTAACAATTAGATTAGAAAATCCACATAAAGAGGAGGTAGCGTCATGAGATATGCAATGGCAGTAGATACAAAGAAATGCGTTGGGTGCAGCGACTGTGTGGTCGCTTGTCAAACAGAAAATAACGTACCCATCGGATATTGCAGAGATTGGATCGTCGAGAT
>JAUUZS010000519.1 GCA_030589835.1 Cyclobacteriaceae bacterium | reverse complement strand
GGGTCGCCGAGGTAGGAGTTTTTAATGCCTTTATACAACACATAAAGCGACCAGCATCGCTCAAAAACATGGCTCAAGGGCAAAAAACTAAGAGAATGATCTTCCCTGCTGACTTTTAACCTGATGTCGTGAATTTTGAATATTTCATTAAAGTTATCATGGGTGAGCATGACCCCTTTGGGTTCCCCTGTAGTTCCAGAAGTATATATAATGGTGGCCAGATCTTCTCCGTCAATTTCCTGGAGCATTTCACCTGCACGTTGCAGTGTCTCTTCTGTAGCAAGATTCAGCAAATCATCAAAATAAATAGCTGCCTCATTGGCAATAGTTACATTCTTTTCGATTACAATGATCCTTTCCAAGGTGCTATTGGAACCGGCATATATCTCTAGTGCTTTTTGATATTGATCTTCATCACCAACAAAAACAATTTTAATTGCTGCTTCATCAATAATATAACTAGCCTGCGAAGTGGTATTTGTGGCATATATTGGAACGGAAACGGCACCGGTTCCCATTATACCCAAATCGGCAATGGACCATTCTACTTTGTTTTGCGAAAAAATCGCTACGTTCTCATGCCTTTTAAGGCCCATACTCAACAACGCCGCAGAAGTCTTTCTAACCAATGCGGAAAGCTCATCCCAGGAATAATTTTCCCAAGCTTTGGAATCGTAATGTTTAAATCGAACTGCCTCCTCGCTTCCATGCGAGCCGATATTTTTTACAATGTTTGCTATAATATTATTTCCCACTTCGTACCTTTTTATGAAAGTGCAAAATAGTGGATTATTTTTCATATTCCTGTACCAGGGATTACCTATTTATTAAATAATTCTTCTGTTAGGATTCATTTTTTTTTGATCAGGCCTTGGCCTTTGTTATAAATCGTCCTCTCTTTATTATAAGGAGGTGAAAAATATGGGTGGGTTTGCCATTCATGTTCCATTCCATACCACCTGGCCACATGAGCATGTAGATCATGAAGTTCAGCATGAGGAACATTTAAAAGTCGAAATTATCACAGGCATTTTGGCAATGCTTTCATAATTTCTAACACCAATCAAAATCTTTTATTAATATTGTACGGACATTATAAAACAACAATAATTAATTTTAGATCATGATGAAAAGTAATCATTTTATTAAAGCGTTTATTTTTTCCATTACCCTGCTGGCATTTACAGTGAGTGATATCAAAGCGCAGTCAAACTGGGAAGCAGGCATACGTTTTGGAGATCACTTTGCTATCGATGCTACAATTCCTATTTCTGCCAAGCCACGGCTTCATGCAGCTGCCTATTTTGGTAATGATTTGACCCTTGGAGCATATTTCGATTGGATGTTTTCGATGGAAGGAGGTCCGACTGGATTGAAATTTTATCCCGGAGTAGGCCCGGAATTTTATTTTGGCACTGATTTTAATATAGGAATCGCCGGTGATTTTGGTGCAGAATATTCATTTGATTTTCCGTTGACGGTCGGCCTGGATTGGCGACCCGGATTTATGATCACTGATGGCGGGAATTTATACAGTGGCAACTGGGGCATAATTGCAAGATTCAGGTTTGGAGAAGGCGTAAAGTTTAAGGCGGATTAGCAACAATCAATATATGCAAATCCATTGCACATAATTAAAAAGGAGGCTCCATGACAGATCCTCCTTTTTATTTTTAGAATACCATTTCTGGCCTACGCTTTATTTTCTTCATTTCTTTGATCATGCTCCCGGAAGGGCTATTCCTTTGATGTTCCTGAAAATTGATAAGGCACTGGAATCTGTCAGTCCCGAAATAAAATCAAGTAATGCCAACAATGATTCATAAACAGTTTCTGAATTTTTTATTTCAACAAAAAAATCTACAGGCAATAAGCTAAGCAAACTGGAATGGTGCCAGCTCATTTTGTTTGTCGATTTCAGGCTTACCACCACCGGGACAAAAGTCTCCATCAATCCATTCAGCACCTCAAATCCGGCAATTTCACGTTCAATCACAGGCTTTGATTTGTATATTTTTTCAAAAGAAATGGATTGGATTTTCTCCAAAACTGCCGCAGCCTCTATCTGCCCGGTGAGTGCTTTATCGAATGATCCGTGGAGCAACTCCTCTTCTTTTTCAATGAATTTCCTCACGCATTGCCTGATCAGCTCTGAAATCGCCATGGCCCGCAACACACTGACTTGCTCTTTTTTACTCTGAATTTTATTGAACTTTTCCTCCTGAAAACCATCTCCAATAATCTCGACTAGCAAGGATTTTGTTTCTTCCATAGAAACCAAATCAAGGTTTGTGCCATCCTCCAAATCAATGATGTTATAGCAAATATCATCGGCTGCCTCTACTAAAAAGGCCAATGGATGACGACACCAGGCCTCATCGGTATTACTACCCAGCTTCACAAGCCCCATGGCATGGGCCAGCTCCACAAAAATTGTCTTGTTGGATTGCAGAAAACCATATTTTTTCTGACTTTTTCGCTCCTTGTCCAAAAAGTCAAGTTTTGATTCCCGGGGATACTTCGTAAAGGCACCCAATGTGGCAAATGTAAGTTTCAGACCTTGATAATTCTGCTTATTCACCAACCTGAAACCCTGGGCATTTCCCTCAAAATTAGTTAGATCTGCCCACTCCTTCTCTGTGGTTTCTGGCTTTATAAGATCAACATTACACTGTCTTTTAAAAAATTCCGACATTGCATTTTCCCCTGCATGCCCAAAAGGAGGATTTCCCATATCATGCATCAATGAAGCTGCCGACACAATGGCACCAAAATCCGAGGATGAAAATTCCTTTTCTCCGACTTCCGGATGCCTGGTCAGGATTTTCTCGCCCACCAGCTTCCCTAATGACCGGCCAACACTGGCGACTTCCAGGCTATGCGTAAGCCTGGTATGTACGAAATCTTGCTTTGGTAATGGAAAAACCTGCGTTTTATCCTGAAGCATCCTGAACGGATGACTGAAAATAATCCGGTCGTAATCCTGCTCAAATTTACTCCGCTGGGTATTTCTTTCTTTTAATTTTTCTCCAGGTCGCTGGTCACTCAGAAGCTGTATCCAATTCATATAATAAAACTCATTTTAGCACCTTAAAAATAGATTAAAAAATGAATAAACTATAAAGTCTATCGCACTGAATAATTAGAGTCTGTCCATAATGTCCGATCTCTGCGTTACGCTTGTTTCTAAAAAACTCATTTACAAACATAAACTCCGTTTTTCAGAAACTTCGCAAGCCTTGATCTCGAACATTCTGAACAAACTCTGACTTTGCATACGGACGCTATTACAGAAACGATTTATAACCGCCTCAAATGATAGCCTCCGTCAACGTTGATCACCTCTCCGGTAGAATACGGAAGTAAATTATTCGCAATTGCGATTACCGCTTTACCGACATCGTCAGGCAATCCCCACCTGGAAAGTGGCAATCCTCCTTGTTC
>JAUUZS010000259.1 GCA_030589835.1 Cyclobacteriaceae bacterium | reverse complement strand
TCTTGCCACACAAACTTTCTACGCAAGGGCCGAAAATGGCTGTTGGCGATGTGAATGGAGATGGATTAGAAGATATTTACATCTGTGGCGCAGCAGGTCAGGCAGGAAAATTAATAAGGCAGCAAAAACATGGAAATTTCATCACATCCAAACAATCCTCATTTGAAGCCCAAAGCAATGGTGAAGAAATTGATGCTGTATTTTTCGATGCGGATGGAGATGGAGATCTTGATTTGTATGTAGCCAGAGGAAGCACAGAGCACTGGAATAACCCAAACCTCCTAACCGATTTATTTTATAAAAATGATGGAAAAGGGAAATTTGTCCTTTCAAACAATTCCATTCCTTCCTATGCGATAATTTCTACGAGCATCAGTAATTGTGATTTTGACAATGATGGAGATCAGGATCTGTTTGTAGGCAGCAGACCAAACCTGAATGATTATGGGATTCCGGCTCAAAATCGTTTGTTGCAAAATAATGGTAACGGAAAATTTACGGATGTTTCTTCCTCTATTGGTTTAGCAATCCAACATGTAGGTATGGTAACGGATGCAGTTTGGACAGATATTGATGGAGATGAATGGGATGACTTGATCATTGTTGGAGAGTGGATGAATATTTCTATGTTCAAAAATTATGGGGATCACTTTGTCGATATTACGGCAGAAGTGGGATTAGGAAAATCAAGTGGTTGGTGGAACACTATTGTCGCAAATGACATCGACAATGACGGGGATATGGATTTTGTAGTCGGGAATTTAGGATTGAATACCAAAATCAAATCAAGCCAGGAACAGCCTGCAACATTGTATGCCAAAGATTTTAATGGAGATGGAAAAGTAGATCCGTTGATCAGTTTTTATAAAAACGGGCAAAGTATTCCGTTTGCAACCAGAGATGATTTATTAGCTCAAATCCCATCCTTAAAAAGTAAATTTCAAGATTATGAAAGTTATGCCAAAGTCCGGTCAATCGAAGGGATTATTGCATCAGATCAACTAACAAGTGCGGAAATTAGCCATACCTATGAATTCAGGACATGTATAGTGGAAAATCTGGATAATGGAAAATTTCAATTGATGCCTCTCCCAAATGAAGCCCAGCTGTTTCCGGTTTTCGCAATTTTAATTGATGATTTTGATAAAGATGGTGTAAAAGACATCCTGTTAAGTGGTAACCAATATTCATCCAACACAAATTATGGTCGTTACGATGCCGGATATGGATTGTATTTGGAAGGGAAAGAAAGGCTGATCTATACGCCAAAATCGATTCATGATAGTGGTTTACGTATTAAAGGAGAAGTAAGAGATATGAAAGTAGTCGATATACCAGCCAATAAGATGATCTTCGTTTCTAAAAGTGATGCCAGATGGCAGATCCTGCACATAAAATAAAATGCCTATCTATTATGAAAAATTACCCGAACCTGAAGTAGTCTCAAAAAATCTTTAGTTTTGTAGTCCTATGAACGAATTACTACCGATATTCCTCACATGCTTCGGAACACTATTGATCAATATTCCTTCTGGTTATTTAAGAGCAGGCTATAGAAAGTTGTCGTTTATGTGGTTTGTATACATTCACCTTCCTGTGCCTTTTGTCATTTATATTCGGTACATCAATGGGATTGATCTTTCGTGGACTTTGGCTCCTTTCCTTTTTGGAAGCTACTTCTTAGGGCAATGGGCAGGAAAAAAGTGGCGTGATCAGCGGGATTTGAAAAAAGCAGCAGCAAAAAAATAGGAGCATTTTTCATTGGCTGTTTACACTTTCATTGCATGTATTTCCTTTGTTTTCTGTTAATTTGCTGTAGATTGATTCACGGTAGAGTATAGTGAAAGGAGAAGTGGTACCGGCTTTCTAGTCTCAATTTCAGTCTATTACCCCCCCCTCAGAGTCACCCGTAGAGGACTCTGAATATACACCTACAGCCTCTTTTGGCATGCGCGCGTTTATGTGACTATGTGGGGGAAGATTTAAAAAAAAGGCTATTCCTTAAAATTCCAAAGTAGCTCCAGAGTCATCCCACCAATGCTACTCAAATCAACATAGGCAAAACGGCCGGAACCTTTCTTCCCTTTTTCTCCCCATCCCCCAGACATCGATATTTTGTACCCCTGCTTTTCAAAAAAATCCATGGTCTCATCTATATCCGCAACAGAAAACCCAAAATGTTGAATTCCTTCTCCATGCATACGAATATGATCCGCATATACAGTTGGCGGCTTTAGTGGAATACACCATTCATAGACGATTGAACCGTGTCGCTGCCATCCGAGCTTCATGTCAAAGTCAGCCGATCTTCCAAAATATGCTTTATCCGTCACCGGTCCGTGCGTAATTTCTAATTCAGGCAAACCGGCAGAAGCCCAAAAATCGGAAACAGGTATTTCATTTTCTATAGCAAAGGCATATTGCGTGAAGCTCATATTTAGCTGATTGTTCCCTTCAAAAGAATTGCCACCGGTTCTTTCATCAATCACAAAGCCCAAATAATACTTCCCCTTTTCCTGGGTATCCATAATGGTATATTTCAGGTCCCCGGTTTTGGTTTGCAAGGTATAGGTAGCTATTTTACCAATATTTTCCCGCGCCAGCATTTGAGTCATTTCTTGTAGCTGATCGCTATCTTTTACTTTGTGAATCAAAGCAACAGCGCCCTCTCCATTTTTATTCAAGTATTTTGAAAATATCGTTTCACCACTAACAGGTTGAATCCATAAGGCATTTGCTCCTCCCAGATGGGCTATGGATGCTTTTATCGTACCTTTATTTTCCTTCAATCCATGACTGACCAGCTTCACCTTCTTCAATTCCTCGATTTCAGAAAACCCTATTTCCTTCCATCCCTTTTGGACTTTTTTGAGGTCCTGAACTACCCACAAGATATGGTCAACTTTTTTGTACACAGCATTGACTTGAGCCATAGAAAAACCGGCAACTAGCACAAAAATCCATGTCAGTGATATTATTTTTGTAATATTCATCTTGATGTGCGTTTTTATTAGAATTAAATATACAAAATGATCCAATGGAAATGATTAGAATACGGCATGAATACCTTCCAATGCTTTTCAAAAATCATTCCTTCAGACGTAAATCCTTTTTATTCTAATCCAAAAAACTACTCTTCGCTAATTTTGATCTTCTAATGAAGCCCGCTTAAACGTCACCGAATAAATAATAATTGCTAAAGACAAAACAGAAAAAACCCAAAACGAAATCCCGTAAATACCGCTAAAAAGTGCTTTATAAAACAAGGCACCTGTTATCCCCCCAGTTGCCGGACCTAGAACGGGAATCCAGGCATAGGCCCAATCCGAGGTCCCTTTTCCTTCGATAGGGAGCAAAGCATGCATCAATCGAGGGCCGAAATCTCGGGCAGGATTAATGGCAAATCCCGTGGTGCCTCCAAGGGAAAATCCGATGGCGGCAATCAGAGCGCCAACTACTAAGGGATTTAGGCCGTCGGAAAAGTTATTTGCACCGATGAATGACAGGCCAAACACCAGAAAAAAAGTAGCAATCAGCTCACTTACAAAGTTATTTGGGAAGGAGCGTTCGGCACCTGAAGTACAAAATACACCAAGTTTCGCTCCTTGATCTTCAGTCTTTTTCCAATGTGCCTTGTAAAATATCCAAACAATAGTGGCCCCAACCATGGCTCCTAAAAGTTGAGCAAGAATATATCCCGGCACATCCGACCAGGGAAAATCACCTGCCATGGCAAAACCTAAGGTCACTGCAGGATTGATGTGCGCGCCGCTAATATCCCCCACCGCATAGATGGCAAAAGTGACACCCAAGCCCCATGCAATGCATACGGTCAACCATCCTGCATTTTCTGCATTCGAATTTTTTAATGATGATCCGGCGACAATCCCTCCTCCAAAAGTGATTAGTATCATGGTGCCAATAAACTCAGCTACATATATATTCATGGTCTGCTTATTTGTGTTTAGATTAAATTTTATCCAAAATAAGGAATTAATTGTGATTAGGAAAATCAGTTGAGCGCATCGATAATTAATAAATAAGTTAAAAAGGAAATCAATTGCTCATAAGGACTTACTTTGCGATCAAATTATACTTTTACGAAACAGGCCATGTTTGAAATAGTCATTAAGTCTCTCAGGAGAATAATAATTATCTGCAAATGGCGATGTTTTTGGAACTCATAAACAGATGAAGAAACTGACAAGCTATTTCCTTCAGGGATTACTTTTCCTTGCCCCTATTAGTATCACCATTTATGTCATATACCTCGTATTTGATTTTTCAGATAACCTTTCCCAGGAGCTGGTTTCTACGCTGATAGGAAGGGAAATTCCCGGACTGGGCATTCTTATTATGTTGGTATTTTTAACCGCTTTAGGATACGTGGGTCAAACTATTATCGCAAGGCCGTTCCGAATTTTTTTCAATAAAATAATTCATACCGTTCCATTACTCGAGCTGATCTATTCTGCCATCAAGGATTTCTTTTCCGCATTTGTGGGGAAGGATAAAAAATTTAATAAGCCCGTAATGTTCAAGATAAATCCCGATGACAATGCCCAGCGGATCGGTTTTATCACCAATCAAAATCTTGAGGGGTTTGGCACGCCAAACATGGTAGCGGTTTATGTGCCTTTCAGCTATACTTTTACCGGAGAAACATACCTTGTATCTAAAGATGCCGTCAAACCCATTAATGCTCCCGCTTCTGAAGTGATGAAATTCCTGGTTGCCGGGGGAGTTGCCGATGTGTATGGGAATGAGAAAAAGGGGCAGAATGTCTAAAAGCAAATTTTGCTTTAGGTATATATAAACAGGAAAAGTAAAAGAAATAGAGTTTTGATCTGAAAGTAAGCTTAATAGATGCGATCAAGATACACCTCCCATATTCTCAGGGATTCATTGCCAAAATCTTTTTCTATTTTCCGTAAACTAAAATCCACATATTTGGACTTGCCTCCTTCATTCCCTTCCGTTTCTGTCCTTAGCTCAAAGGATATTTTACCTATAAATAGGTGCTTATTCACGCTCTCAAGAATTTGAGATATCTTTACATTTGTGATGATGTTGAGGTTGCTATTCTTTTCAAATAGTACCTGATCAAGATACATTTCTACTGAAATATATTCCTTGAGTCGTGTATCATCAATAAATGGTTGAATAGGAGTGTGCGCATCAAAAAACTGATCTTCGGCGGAATTTTTGATTTCTTCCCTGATGGATTTTTTATAATTGGCATCCCCTAAAATGGCCAGATAGTCATATAAGTCTATCACTTTTTGAATGGCCCTTAATTCAAAATTTCTTAGATTTTCCTGCGAAAGGGAATCAGAAACAAGTGATGCATCCATGGCAAATGGAATTGCTTGACTACTAAGCATTTTGTCGATACGCTCATTTTCCTTTTTTGAGATAGCGCAGGAAGAAAAATAAATTATCATTCCAATCCATACAATGTGAAAAATTCTATTCATTATTCACTCCTTTCTTTTGGATAAACCTTAACCGGGATATTTGATCACCGTCAAATTTAGTATCAATGATTTCAATGTTTCTTAGGCTATTGATAGGTATGGTTAGCTTGTTTATAAATTCTTGTTTATTATACATCTCTATTGCCATCTCCATATTTTCATTTACTTGAAATATTCTTGCATTTTCGGCAAACATGTCATTCAATTGCTTCCTTCTGCGCATCCAATCATCTTCCCTGGAATTTGACAAGTAATGGATCATTAAAGCATAATCATTAGGGAAAAGTCTGATATCCTCATGACTTGATAAACCATTGATTTTTCGGAACAAGGTATCCGTATGATAATAGCGGGCCTGAATAACAATTGTAATTTCAGATCCATTTGTTTCAACAACGAAAATACCTGAATCATTAACGGCAATTTCTTTTGGTGATTCATTTTCGAAAATTTGAGTCACTATCAGTTTGTGCACTTCTATTGGTTGGTTTGAATATACATCCAAAAAGGTGAGACTGTACTTTTTCGAACCGAACAAAAATATATACCAAAGAGACGTGAACACCAGGACAATAAGGGTAATCACTCCAAAGGAAAGCTTTGATTTGTTGGATTTGAAACCGATTTGAGTCCTTTCATATTCTGCCCAATTCTCATGCCCAATATATTGGCTCAATAAGTCCAAAATATCAATTCTCGGAAGTTTTTTTGTTTCTGATTTTATGTGTGTATAAAACCACTTTTCACTAATTCTGCCATTCACCTCCTGTGCTAAGTGCTCTTGAAAAATTTTAATTTCTTTTCCTTTCCAACTCGATATTACAGGATTAATTTCCGGATGGATCCCAATCACTTTTTTCGCGATTTCATCTTTTAAATTATTAAAACAAATAATGTCTTTATCAGGCATAAAAACTGGTTTCGACAAAAGTTAAAAAAATGTATTGAAAGATTGCATAAGCTTTTTGTAAAATATTTTAC
>JAUUZS010000128.1 GCA_030589835.1 Cyclobacteriaceae bacterium | reverse complement strand
GACAGAGAAAAGGTAAACGAAGCATATACAAATTCATTAAAAACCAAATTGCCCTATGAAATTGAACATAGATTATTGCTAAAGAACGGTGAGATAAAATATGTAAAAGAAAAATGTTATACAGAATTTGATAAATTCGGAAAACCTCTGATTTCTACCGGAATTGTAATTGATATTTCGGAAAGTAAAAAAATGCTAAATATACTGGAAGAAAAAAACAAAGAGCTCATTCAAAACAAAGAGCTTATTGACATGGCTCTCTCAGGATATAAAGCCGGTGCTTATAAATGGAATATGATTGATAATTCGGCTTATCTTTCTACACATTGGAAACAAATGGTAGGAATTAAGCCTGAAATGATACTGCCGAACAGACTTGATGTATGGGCAAATCGTGTTCACCCGGACGATATACAGGAAGTTATGGATTTAGTTGCCGATACCGTTAAAGAACGTAAGCCTTTTGTTGAAACTATTCATCGTATTAAACATGAAGAGGGGCATTGGATATGGATACTGGGAAGAGGACATATTGAATATTCAGGTGAGGGTGTACCGGTTCAAATGACAGGAATACACACTAATATAACAGAACGAATAGTACAAGAAGAAACAATAAAATCACAAAACGTGGAATTGAAACAAATAAATGCCACTAAAGATAAATTTTTCTCAATAATTGCACACGATCTAAAAAGCCCTTTTAATGCAATATTAGGTTTTTCTGAAATTCTTTTAAAAAATCACAAAAAATATGATGATGAAAAACGAGAAAAGCTAATCAAAACAGTATATAATAGTGCTAATAATGCCTTTATGCTATTAGAAAACCTACTGACTTGGTCTCGTTCGCAATCAGGCATAATTGAGTATTTGCCTGAAAAATTGCATTTGAAAATACTATTATTTGAAACCATGCATGACCTTCAAGGACAAGCGGATAAAAAAAACATTCATATTTCAGATGAAATTTCTGAAAACGAATTAATTTTTGCAGATAAAAATATGATTTCTACCGTATTAAGAAATTTAATTTCAAATGCCATAAAATTTACAAACACCGGTGGAAGTATTATAATTGCATCAAAAAAACAAACTGATAATAATTATCTTGAAATTTCGGTTGAAGATACAGGTGTAGGAATGCAAAAAGATACGATTGATGATTTATTTTGTATAGACAAAAATATCTCAACACAAGGAACAGAAAATGAAGCAGGAACAGGTTTAGGATTAATATTGTGTAAGGAATTTGTAGAAAAACACAATGGTAAAATTTGGGCAGAAAGTGAAATAGAAAAGGGTAGTAAATTTATTTTTACAATTTCTGATATCTATAAATGAGTCCACTCCGAAAAGTAAAACACCTCAAAATTCCCGCCTGCCGGAAAGGCAGGTGACTTTTTAGAATGGATTCTAATTTAAAAGAAGAAGTCTGCTGACCTGTAAAGCATAAAAAAACCGACTCCAGGTCGGTTTTTTTATTAATGATTCTATTAAATTATTTCTTACTCCACTCAGCGATCGACTCTGTATTCATTTTTACATAGTCATCATTTTTTGCTTCTGTAGCTTTTTTAAGTGAAATTTTTGCTGTAGCAATCGCATCCTTGTACTTTTTCATGTCTGCTTCGATCAATGATTTTTGCCTGTAAATCCAGAAGACGTTGCTTCCTTCAGCTTCATGCATTTTAAGTGCTTTATTCATCCATTCAACTGCCTGACTAAGATCTTTGCCAGATTGATGGTAATAATTAGCCGCCTGCTGGTATGCATTTGGACTTATTTTCATCGACTTATCAATCGAAGCCATAATGCGCTCATCAATGGAGACTTCCAGCGGTATCTGAACGATGGTACTTTCCCAAAGAATTTCAATTAGTGCCGATGTTGGTTTGACGTCTTCCAAGCCGATTGAAAATGTTTCAATTGTACCAGGTATTTTGATGGATTTAACCTTTATGCGCAATACATCCTCGGATTCCTTATAATTACCAGTCCCTCCCTGGCTGAAATTTTTATTAAGTATAATCGTCCATTCCTGCTCTCCCGGAATGGTAAAAAGGGCATAAGTGCCTGCTGCAATATCCTTACCACTTATTTTTACATCATCAGAAAAGGTGAGTTTGGTTGCGCCATTTGCTCCGGTTCTCCATAATTTGCCATAAGGCACCAAATCACCAAAAACGGTACGTCCCTTAATACCGGGTCTTGAATAATTAATGGTGACTTCTGTGAGTCCTACTTTTTGAGAAAAGGTTGCTGTAGGACTTGGCGCAGGCAATTCTATCTGAGCAAATGAGTTGCCTACAAAAGCGAAAAGCACTAATAAGGTAATCAAACTAATTCGATTGGTTTTCATAATTTTTGTTGGTTTTTAAAAGATTAATTTTCGAAATTATAAAACTAAATCGGTAGCAATATGTTTTATAAAATTTTCAATATCATTGATCTATATTATAATTATGATGAGTTGTGGGAAATAAGATAGAAATGTCATGGTATCAAAATAGCAATGTTGCTGAAGTTGCTAAGCAGCTGTTAGGAAAAATATTGTGCACCAATATAGCAGGCAAGCTTACAAAAGGCAAAATCGTTGAGACCGAAGCCTATTCAGGAAATAGCGATAAAGCCTGCCATGCGAACAATCAAAAAAAAACCAAACGCAATCAGGTGATGTTTGGCAATGGGGGCCATGCCTATGTGTATTTGTGCTATGGGATTCATCATTTGTTTAATGTGGTGACCAATACAAAAGGGAGTGCCGATGCTGTATTGATTCGTGCAGTTGAGCCAGTAGAAGGAGTGGAGGTCATGCTGGAACGAAGGAAAATGAAAAGCGCAGAAAAGAAGTTGACAGCTGGCCCAGCAATACTTTCCCAGGCTTTGGGAATTCTAACGAATCATTATGGAACGCCCTTAAATGGAGATATCATATGGATAGAAAAGGACGTGATTCCTGTCGAGGAAAAGATCGTGTCCAGTACAAGAATTGGAGTGGATTATGCCGGAGAGGATGCCTTGAAATTATGGAGATTTTATATTAAAGAAAATGCGTGGGTTAGCAGATTTTAAACGGTATATGATGTAACTTGTATAATAAATCCTGAAATAATGAAGAAGTTACTTTGTCCTATCGATTTTTCAGAAGTTTCGCTAAATGCCCTCGAGTTTGCTGTTGCCATAGGGGAAAAAGAACAGGGCAACCTGACTTTACTAAATATTTTTACACCTTCTGATTTTAATAAAATCCTTGGTTCGAATCATGTTGACAAGGAGTATGATCAGCTCATCCAAATAGCTGAAAATAAGTTAAATGCCATTTCTAAAGAGATCGTGAAGCTAAGCAAGCAAAAAGGATTGTCTGCTTGCAAAGCGATATTGAAGTCGGGAAAGATAGTTGATGTACTGGAGGAATTAGCAGATCAAGGCAAATATGAATTGATGGTCATAGGTACAACGGGACATTCAGCCTATGAACGTAAATATATTGGGGGAAAAGCCGAAAAAATTATCCATCACACACATTGTTCTATATTATGTGTGCCCGAGAATCATAATTTTCATGGTATAAATAAGATTGTGTATGCTACCGATTATCAGGAGGAAGACAAACTGGCAATTCAGCAGTTAGGGGCTCTGGCAAAAGTACTCAATGCAGAGCTGGAAGTGCTACATGTTTCGCACCATGATGATTCAATAGATAAAGCCATGTATGAGGAATTCAAAACCGAGTTGATGGGTTTTGTACAATACGAACCTATATCCTTCAACCGTGTGGTGTTCAAACATGTTGCGGCTGGATTAGATACCTACATGAAGGACGTAGATGCTGATTTACTAGTCCTGTTAAATAAAAAATCGAATTTTTTGAAAAGTTTGTTCCATCGTAGCCTTACACAACATCTGGACAAATTTACAGACTACCCCTTAATGATTTTGAAACTTTGATGAGGGCGTACTAATTTAATTGTCATTCAAGTAGAAAAATACTTTATCCTTGGCTAAAAGGTTATAATTTTACCCGTCAATATCCCCCGCACCGTGCAGGGGATTATTAATGTTACATGTATAGAGCTGGAAGACATGGCATTGATCGGGTATTTAATATCGGCCACAATAAATTTAATTTTACAAAAGAATTATTTGAATGTTTTGGCTATCAATGCCTTATCTAAAAATCAAGCACGTTTATAAATGATAAAGTTTAGCAGAAGCGATATGAATAGGGGCATTTTATACTTAATTTTTTGTTTTGGTTTTACATTTCAGGTATTTGCGCAACAAATAGAAACCCGTGATTTATCAGAATTATTGGCCAATATCAATTCACGCTATGATGAGCAAAATCCAATATTAAGCCCCGATGGCATAAAACTGTATTTTACCCGGGCAAATGACAGCCTAAATGTAGGGGGCTCCAGAGATAAGGGAGATATATGGGTATCTCAACTTACCGCAAATGGAACCTGGGGCTTACCTGAAAATCCTGGGCGGCCTCTAAACGATGATCTTAAAAATTATATGCTGGGATTTTCACCTGATGGCACCATTATGTTTTTAAATCAGGAAAAAAGAAATCCCGGAGGGTTGATTATAAATAATGGGATAGCTTTTTCGGTGTTAGCAAACGGTACATGGTCAAAACCCAATCGCGTATCCGTCGATTATTTAATTAATAAATCAAAGCATCAGAGTGGTTCTGTATCAGCGGATGGTAGCCTGATGCTGTTGTCACTTCAGGCTTATGCCTCAAGGGGTGAAGAAGACCTATACATTTGTTCCTATGAAAATGGCAAATGGACCCAACCGATAAATTTGGGTTCTGATATTAATTCATCACGGCAGGAAATGACCCCGTTTTTATCGGCAGACAACAAAAAATTGTATTTCTCCAGCAATGGCCACGGAGGAAAAGGAGGCATGGATCTTTTTGTTTCGGAAAGAAAAGGTGAAGGGTGGACTTCCTGGTCCAAGCCCAAGAACCTTGGGGCCGAAGTGAATTCATTTGGCGTAGAACTGAATTACTTTATAGATCGCAAAAATCAGATCGCCTATTATTCTTCTACTCAAAGCAGCGATGGGTATGGTGATATAAAAGCCCACAATATAAGTATCGATATAGATGAAGATTCAATTAAAAATGAGGTTTTCGAAGCGTTGGTAACCATAGCTGAAGAGGCGCAAAAGACTTTGCAATTATCTGGACGGATACTCAATGCCAAAACAAAAATTCCGATTTCTGCCGCACTCCTTATAAACGTTGACGGCATCGATGTGAACATCAACTCCGGAAAGGATAATGGATCCTTCGAATTGGAATTGCCCTCGACGATGCCGAATGTGGTGGTAAACATTAAAGCCCCCGGTTTCATGAGTATGACAGAGGAATTGGTACTGGCTGGTAATGATATCAACAAGAATTTTTTACTGCCTCCCCTTGAGGTGGGAGCCACCATCCAATTAAACAAAGTCTATTTTAAACGTGGCACTTCAGAGCTTTTAGAAGCATCATTTTCTGAACTGCAACAGGTGGTGGATATGATGAATGAAAACCCTTTGGTGAAAATAGAACTTTCAGGCCATACCGATAATCAGGGAAATTCAAAGCTCAACATCAAACTTTCACAAGAAAGAGTAGAAAAGGCCAAGAGGTACCTTACCGAACATGGTATTGAGGGAAAACGAATTAAGGGAAAAGGCTACGGAGGAACAAAACCCGTTGCAAGCAATGCCTCGGAAGAAACCAGGAAATTGAATAGAAGGGTAGAAATAACCATACTGAAAAATTAAATTGAATAAATCGAAACGAATATTTCTGGCCGCAGCAGCAATTTTTTTTGTAACAATGGTCATCATAGGATATGACATCTCTAAGCGAACCACATTTCCGGGATCAAAAAAATTGCTAATCGAATCGATCATTCCAGGTGATAGCACAAAATCCGATACGACAAACATAAATACCGAAATAAAATAAGAAACTATCGAGCCGGGGTAAAAAAATAGACTTGAATAATATAGACCTGGAAGAGATAAAAGAAAAATCTTCTGGTAATCCGGGATTGATATCATTTCCAATTTTTAGGTTCAGCGCTATTTTATTACAGGGCATATTCTATATTAGAGAGCGTATAGTTTATTAAAATAATGCAATATTATAAACCAGTATCACATTATGTTTGTATAGAGGAATTGCAAGTTATGAATTGAATTAGACAATATGTGACTTTTATACACTGTAGTATAAACGTATTGTAACAATTTTAAAAAAGCGACTTGATTTTAATAACATAAAATATATAAAAGAAAGCTAAAACTTGATAATAATAAGAAACTGTTTTAAATTTGTTAATTATTAATTTTTTTTTAATCGCATTTAAACTTTTTGTAAAATTTGGTGTCTTTATTGCGTATGGCATGTTTATTGATCTAAAACATTTTTTACCAAATTAAACAGATGAGACTCAGACTAACCCTTTTTATTTCACTCGTAGCTTTATTTTATATGTATTGCAACGAGGAAGAACCATCAAATATCTATATCGAGACAAATGATATTAATATGATCGAAATGCCCGTTGATCAAAGTCCAACCTTGAAATATGAATCCATTCCACAGGCCACAGTCATAATTGATAGTTCATATTATTTTTTATCATCCCCATTTTCAGAATTTAATTTACCCTCTAAAATATCCATGCTTATCCCGCGACATTTTTAGTCTACCGAAAAATTTCAATAACATAATTATTGTCCATAAGCATTGCAACTCTGGTTTGGTGAAATTTTGTCATTGGAAATGGTCAAAATAGCTTTGTAAAGTCAGGTGTTTGTAAATTATATTAGCCTATTTGCAAATACTTAATCTATTTATTTGGGAATTTCTTAAATTTTAAAGTATTTACATCCACTCAATTTATTGAACCTAAATTTTACAAGGCAATGCAAGAATATTCATGGTTTAAAAACTACCCAAAAGGAATCCCGAAAGAAATTAATCCTGACAATTATGATTCCGTTATTGATTTACTGGAAACATCTTTCAAAAAATATGGTGATAAAACGGCCTATGAAAATATGGGTAAGACACTGACATTTAATGATGTAGATCAGTTGTCGGCTAAATTTGCTGATTTTTTACAAAATCATACTTCGCTCCAAAAGGGAGATCGTATAGCGATTCAGATGCCCAATCTATTGCAATGGGTGGTAGCGATGTTTGGCTCGTTACGGGCAGGCATGGTTGTCGTAAATACGAATCCACTGTATACCGCAAGGGAGATGAATCATCAGTTTAAAGATTCCGGAACAAAAGCAGTAGTGATTCTGGCTAATTTTGCCCAAAACCTTGAAAAGATTGTAAAAGAAACTGAGGTGGAAACTGTGGTGATTACAGAAATTGGCGATATGTTGGGAGGTTTTAAAAAGACCCTGGTCAATTTTGTGGTAAAAAAGGTAAAGAAAATGGTGCCTCCCTATAAAATTGAAGGGGCAATCAAATTTAATGATGCTTTAAAAAAAGGCGCTAACGGGAATTTCGTCAAGCATAAAATCAGCAATGAAGAAATCGCTTTCTTACAATATACAGGAGGCACCACCGGTGTTTCGAAGGGAGCAATGCTCACACACCGGAATATCCTGGCCAACATGGAGCAAATCAGTGCCTGGATGTTGCCAAAATTGAAGGAAGGTGTAGAGACGGTAATCACTGCATTGCCTATGTATCATATTTTTGCCTTGACAGTTAATTGCCTGGCCATGATGAAAATTGGAGCTCAAAATATCCTGATTACCAATCCCAGGGATATGCCTGCTTTCATCAAAACCCTGAAAAAATTTCCCTTTACTATTATGACAGGCGTGAATACCCTCTTCAATGGATTACTAAATCAGGAAGAGTTTAAAAATGTGGATTTTTCTAAATTTAAAATTGCCGTGGGAGGGGGTATGGCCGTCCAGGATTCTGTTGCCACGAAATGGAAAGAAATCACTAAAGTACCTCTAGCCGAAGGTTATGGATTGACAGAGACCTCACCCTTGCTAAGCTGTAATCCAATTGATGGCACGGAACGAATCGGAACTGTTGGTTTACCTTCCCCAAATACAGATATAAAAATATATGATGATGATGGAAAGGAAGTCCCTGTGGGTGAACCAGGTGAGATTTGTGCTAAAGGCCCACAGGTAATGAAAGGTTACTGGAAAAGGCAAGAAGAAACGGACAACGTTTTTATGAAGAATGGATACCTCAAAACCGGCGATATTGGCTTTATAGATGAAGATGGATTTGTGAAGATCGTTGATCGGAAAAAAGAGATGATCAATGTTTCGGGGTTTAATGTTTTTCCAAATGAAATTGAAAATGTGATTTCCTCTCATGAAAAGGTATTGGAAGTTGGCGCAATAGGTATTTCCGATCCGAAATCAACAGAAAAAGTTAAAGTATTTATTGTGAAGAAAGATAAATCCTTAACGGAAGAAGAAATCATTGCCTATTGCAAAGAAAATATGACGCCTTACAAAGTCCCAAAACAGGTTGAGTTCAGGGATGAATTACCGAAATCAAATGTAGGTAAAATTCTCAGAAGAATACTCAAGGAACAGGAAGAGGGAATATCTGAGTCATAGCAGAATTGTTTGGTGGAATTCAACAATCTGAGTAGGGGTCATGCAACTATGTTTCATATTGGTAGAAGCTGCTGTTCCTGAGAATATTGGAGCAGCAGCAAGAGCCCTTAAGACAATGGGATTCACTGATTTACGATTGGTGAATCCGAGAGGTCATCGTGCAGATAAAGCCAAATGGCTTGCTCATGGATCACATGATATCCTGGAAAATGCCTCGGTATTCAATGAATTTGAATCAGCAATCAATGATTTGGATTTTGTGATCGGTACCACTGCCAAAAATAGAAGTGTAAAGCAAGATTATTATAGCCCGGAGGAAGCCAGGGAAATTTCCTTATCAAAAGGCGACACCATATCAAAAATTGGTATTGTCTTTGGAAGAGAAGAAAGCGGATTGAAAAACGAAGAATTGCGAATTTGCGATATAGCCTCTTCTGTTGCGCTCAATAATCCGTACCCCTCCATAAACCTCGCACAAAGTGTCATGATTTATGCCTATGTATTTTCTTCGTTAGGAATTGATACACCAAAAGAAAAGGAAGTAAACAAACCAAATGAACTGGCTTATCTTGAGTTGAAAAAAAATACACGCG
>JAUUZS010000393.1 GCA_030589835.1 Cyclobacteriaceae bacterium | reverse complement strand
GGTGATATGTTTCCTGAAAAGTATAAAAACGGGGCATTTATTGCCTGGCATGGATCATGGAACAGGCTTGGCCACGATCAGGCGGGTTATAATATTGTATTTGTTCCGATGAAAGATGGAAAACCATCAGGGAACTGGGAGATTTTTGCCGACGGCTTTAAAGGTCCGAAACCCTTAAGCAGTTCTGGCGATGCGGTTTTCAGACCTTGCGGATTGGCACAAGGGCCAGATGGCTCTTTGTATGTTGTTGACTCTCAAATCGGCAGGGTATGGAGAATCTTGTATTATCCGAAAGGTATAAAAAAAACAATTTCAGCTGCAGTCCATGTTCAGGACACCGTAATAACCGAGGATATCGTTGATGAAGAATTATTGGCAGGAAAGGCAGTATATGACAACTACTGTCTCTCATGTCATATGAGTAATGGACTGGGCGCTCCGGGAATGAACCCCCCACTGGCGGGCACAGACTGGGTATTAGGCGATAAGGAGCGGTTGATTAAGGTTGTATTGCAAGGATTAAGTGAACCTGTAGAAATCCAGGGCGAGATATATCAGAATGTCATGGCTTCTCATTCCTTTTTATCTGACCAGCATGTAGCGGATGTGCTTACTTTTGTCAGGCAAAGTTTTGGTAATGACGCCCCGGCAATAAAACCGGAGGAAGTACGTAAAGTGAGAAAATCAATTGACTAAGAGGAATGGGGCTTTTTAATCTTGACGGGAAGGTTGTTCTAGTTACGGGGAGCACCGATGGGTTGGGAAAAGCTATTGCCTATGGCCTTGGAAAAGCAAAAGCCACTGTAATTGTCAATGGGCGTTCTTCTATTGACAAACTAAATCGTGTGGTCGATGATTTTAAAAGTGATGGGATAGCTGCCTATGGGTTTTTATGCGATGTCACAAAGGAGTCAGAAATAGAAAATATGGTCACTGAGATTGAGAAATCTTATGGAGCCATTGATATTTTGGTAAATAATGCAGGAGTAAACCTCAGGTCGAGGCTTTTGGATATACCCACAGCCCAATTTACGCTTAATGTAGAAATCAATTTGCATTCACCATTTATGGTATCAAAAGCTGTGGCACGAGGCATGATAGCACGAAAATCGGGCAAAATCATCAATATTTGCTCGATGATGAGTGAGTTGGGACGCAATTCGGTGGGTGCATATGCATCGTCGAAAGGAGGGCTGAAGATGCTTACTAAAAACATGGCAACAGAATGGGCAAAGCACAACATACAAATTAATGGAATTGGCCCAGGTTATTTTGCCACCAAGCTCACTGCCCCGCTGAGAAAGGAGGGAACTCCATTCAATGATTTTATCATAAAAAGAACTCCTGCCGGGAGGTGGGGAAATCCTGATGAACTTGTGGGTGCAGCTATATTTTTATCGTCAAAAGCCAGCGATTTTGTTAACGGGCACATTCTTTATGTCGATGGAGGAATCCTGGCCACACTTGGGGAGCCCGACAAGGAAGAATAATCCTTACTCAAAAATTATAGTCTTATTTTTTTGAACAAAAACCCGATCGTCGAACACCAGTTTTAGTGCGTTTGACAGTACAATTTTCTCTACATCACGCCCCGCTCTGGCCATCATTTTAGCATCATTTTTATGATTGGTTTGAATGACATCCTGGGTGATAATGGGCCCCTCATCCAAATTGTCGTTTATAAAATGTGCCGTTGCACCGATGAGTTTTACTCCACGACTATAGGCCTGGGCATATGGCCGGGCGCCAACAAACGCAGGTAAAAAAGAATGATGGATATTTATAATTTTATGGATGAAATGATTTGAAAATTCGGGAGTAAGAATCCTCATATATTTGGCGAGCACAAGAAATTCCGGATTATATTGATTTACGATTCCCAAAATTTTTGCTTCATGGTCTTTGCGGTCAATGCCTTCAGCAGGTACATGGTAAAATGGCAGACCAAATTTTTTGCTAAATTGCCCCAAGTCAGCATGATTGCTAATGATGGCCTTAATATTTGCCTTTAACTCTCCAAAATGATGCCTGACCAACAGGTCGCCCAGGCAATGATATTCTTTGGTAACAAAAATTATAATGTCCTTTTTCTTCTTTTCATGTAGCTGTATTTGGGCATTTTCAGGTAGTAGTTTGTTGAGTTTGTTAAAAAGCTCCGCTCGATCTAGTTCGCCTACCAACTCCGATCTCATATAAAAATGATTGTTGAAATGGTCAACAAATTCCTCATTTTCAATGATGTTAAGGTTGAAATCAAATAAGATTCCTGAGATTATGTATACCAGGCCTTTTTGGTCAGGGCAATCAATTTTTAATATATATATCATTGTAAAAATTAGAACTATCGCTTGAAATTAGTGTTTAAATATCAATTCCCGATCAAAATGGGTGCCCTTTTCGATTGCCTTTGAAATTTTATCGATCACCTGATGTAGCTCGGTAGATGATTTTTTCATATGGAAAACAAGAGATTCTACATCATTTGGTTTGCTGCGCTCAAGCAAATGGACAAGTCCAAGGATGCTACAAAGAGGCCCACGTAACAGGTGAGCATTGATGTAGGCGTACTCCATAAGTTGTTTGTTTTGTGACTCGAGGTTTTGAGTTCTTTCGATGACGTGATTTTCTAGATTCAGATTGATTGATCTGATTTCTTCATTGCTGGTTTTAAGCTCTTTATTTATGGTTTCGATCTCCATTCTTTGAGAAATAAGCAAGGCATTTTGCTTTTCGATCTTCCATATATTTTCTTTCAGATCTGAATTTAAAGTTTCAATTTCGTGTTGCTGAATTTTGTGTTGACTAATATTTATATTTATTGCCATTATTTTTGCGACAATTCCTTCTTTATTCAAAATCGGGAAAAAGTTCTGTTTTAGCCATTGTTTTTTTCCGCGTATTTCGAGCATCGCCTCTTGAGTGTATTGTTTTCCATTTCGCAATTCATTCCACATCTTTTTGAAATCCGGATTATTATCTACTTTGAGCTGTACTTTTTTTCCTATGTTATGAATCGTGTTTCCAATGATGTCTTCGTCGAGTTCTCGTAAAAAATTAAGTGCATTGTCACTTATTTTTTCTATTTTACCATTAAGATCGAATTCTGCGACGATAAGCTGGGTACTGTAAATGGCTTTCAAAATACTGCGATTTTCAGCTTCCCGGTTTGAAAGGGCAGTTTGCGTAATTGTCAATTTTTCAATTATATCATTTAGTTCATCCTGGATTAGGATCAACTCCCGGTTTTTAATTTCTATAAATTCCCTTTGGGCTAATATTTCTTCTTTTTGATTTACCAAGGCTTCATTCTGAGAAAGAATTTCCTTGTTTTTATTCTTTAATTCATAATTAATGGAAGATATTATTTTATTATTATCCTCCAGGGCTTTCAATACCTTGTCCTTTGCTTTTTGAAAAATCATTGACAATACAAGAATAATCGCAATTAATCCATTATAGACAATTGCATAAAACCATATTTCAGCATTTTTATTATACTGAACAACTACATCGGAAGGTGTTTCCTGTATGTATGCAAAGGCAAAAACGGTCACGAAACACACACTTAGCCAGAAATAAGCCGCTTTTTTATTGATGAGTAGGTTTGCCGATAAGGGAATAATTGATAACCAGGGGAGGATGCTTGAGTATATATTTCCTGAATTGAAAACCAAAATATCAGTAGCGACATAACTAATTGACAAGTATAAAAAAGAAATAAAATGTAAGGAAACTGAAGTCCTGACCAGAAAAGCCAATCCGAGATAAGCCAGAGCGGCTACAATCATGAGTTTTTCAGATGTATGAAAATTTATAAGACTTGCCGCTATAAAATAAATGACAGAAAAAAGAGCGGTCACGAGACAAAAATTGAGTGTTAATCGCGCCTGTGAAAGTTTAGCAAAATCCTTGTATCGATAACGTAAAAGAAAAAAATCGTATAATTTTTGCATTCTATTCTCTCTCCCAACCTATATATATAAACAAAAATCTTTAATAATTGATTATTACGTAGTCAATTTGAATAGTAGGATAAAATAAATGAGTTTGTCGTCTACGATTTAGTCATTTATTTTGAATAATTCATGATAATATGATTAGAAGTTTGATGTCTTTAGTATTTAATATTGCTAAGATTTTGCCTGATGAGTATTTCCGGAGACTTTTTAAGGCATTTCTATGTTCTTTTGGCACCTTATAAATAATTGATAATCAAGCCTCAAAACATATGCATAACATGAATATTTCGCATTGACAATTTATTGAAGAGAATAAAGGCCATACTTATTTTACTTGTTAATAAATATTGATGTGGAATAAAGTTTTGTCTTCCTACATCATTTGATTTATTTAGCGGGCTGGATTTAAAAAATACTACCGTGAAAAAGTTTGCAATCATTTTTATATTGATACAATTGGTGTTCCTGTCCTTATCATTTTCTCAGAAGCCCAAAAAATACAACGCCGCAGAAATACAACTCAAAATACAAAAATTGAAGATTTTGGGAAATGTACTTTATGTGGCTGCACATCCCGATGATGAAAATACCAGGTTAATTACCTACATGGCTAATGAATTAAAGCTGAATACCGCATATTTTTCATTTACTCGTGGTGATGGTGGACAGAACCTCGTCGGTCCTGAAATCAGGGAAGAGCTTGGCGTAATCAGGACGCAGGAATTATTGGCCGCCAGGAGGATTGATAATGGCAAGC
>JAUUZS010000301.1 GCA_030589835.1 Cyclobacteriaceae bacterium | reverse complement strand
GGTGTCTCCGGCTCCTGCCATGATCAATAATGGTGTTTTAGCCTGGCCTGCATAATATATTGGGCTTCGTTTCAGGAAAAATTCATAATCGTCCCATATGCGTTTTTTGCTATGCACCAAAAACATCTCTTCAGGAATGTCACTTGTTCCCCACTTGGATATGTTATCACTTATTCCTACAAACATAACACCGGCCGCAAATCGATCAGTGTGTCGGGTAGAAAACCATCCGGTGGCATAGCCGCCATACGATCCGCCGGTAACGCCAACTTTGGCTTTGTCAACCATGCCTGCATTAATTAGATAGTCGATACCATCTATGACGTCATCAAATTCTTTTCCGGCAGGATCTTCCTGACTCGATATGGCAAATGCTTCACCAAGACCAGTACTACCTCTGTAGTTTGGGTAGAATACCATAAATCCATTGGCCGCTCCTATGTGGCCGGGCATCGAATAAGCAGTGAGCCATCCGTTGTTGTAGTGGGCTTCTGGTCCTCCGTGAACCACAGTAATCAATGGATACTTAGTTCCTTTTTTATAGTCCAAAGGCAAAACCACCATGCCTTGAATTTCTAATCCATCTTTAGCTTTATATGTAACTACTTGCTGCTCGCCAAGCTTTTTGTCGGCCAGCCATGGATTGCTATCCGTCAATTTATTAGCTGTTTTTCCATCATAGATAAACAACTCATTCGGATGATTTGCTGAAGAACCTACCAGGGACAGGATTCCATTTGCCGAAGCAGTAAAATGACCAAAGGCGGTATTTCCTTTATCAATGGATTTTTGAAGCTTTTTCCCGGTTGATGAAATCGTTCCTAAAGTCGTGTACACACCTTCACTGGCAATAAAACGAATGGTATTGGCATCGACCCAGGCAATATCTTCAAATTTTCCTTTAAACTTTGGCACTATGGCTTTTGGCTTTCCTCCTTTGGCAGATGCAACTAACAACCTGCCTGCAATTGGATCATGGATGTCGGCTCCTGAAATCATGGCTATTTGTGTGTTGTCAGGACTCCACGTATGCTCGCCAAGCTTGGCAGCATGGTCAATTGTACCTATTTTGCTAAATGAATTGGCATCAAGAATATGAATGCGTTGCTTCATATACGAATCGTCTACCAATGCAGTTGGTGCCGTAGAAACACTAATTTTGGAACCATCCGGACTCCAGTGAATCGAGTAGCATTGTCCTGCAAGAGCCACATTTTTCGTTGTTTCCTCATCAAGAGAAGAAATATAAGCCTTCGAAAGCATCAGGTTTTCTTCATAAATAATTGGTTCATAAGGCAACGAAGATTTTTTGTCACTTTTTTTCTTGGCAAGGAAAAGGATCTTTTTACCATTGGGAGACCAGCTATAAGATGAAATCGAAGTTTCATGCTCAAATATTTTCAAAGCCTCACCACCGGTCATTGGTATTTCGTAAAGACTGGTACCATCATCTCCATCTCTTTTAGCCAAAAAAGTCAGGCTGTTATGATTTGGTCTGAATGCAACTCCTCTCAGGCTTCCCTGGGTAATAAAGGGGTTGGAAGTTTCGGATTTCACATCATACATCCAGAGCTTGAGTGATGCCGAAGAATTTTTTTCTGTAGGATCAACTTGCTTTAAAACGGTGTAGGCAATCTTGCTTCCGTCATTACTTATTTCTGCCGATACGACATACTCCAGTTTGGCAATATCCACAGGTGTCAATCCATCACTTTGTGCAAAAAGTACCTGCACAGGGAACAGTACTAATAATAAAAGTTTTTTCATTTTTCCTCTTTTTTGAATTATAAATATTATAAAACGGCCAACAATGACATGTTGATAATTTATACGACGATGTTAACGATCTTTTTTGGGACTACAATTACCTTTTTCGGGCTCTTGCCATCCAACCATTTTATCACGATTTCATGTTCCAATGCTACAGTCTCAATATCTTTTGGATTTTTATCCAGGGCAAATTTAATCTTTGTCCTCATTTTTCCATTTACCATGATGGGATATTCATATTCGTCCTCTTTGATAAATGCCTCATTAAATTCCGGATATGAAGCATAAATAATGCTTTGTTTATTCCCCAGTTGCTCCCATAATTCTTCAGATATGTGCGGTGCAAAGGGTGATAATACAACAAGTAGCTTCTCCAGAATTTCCTTTTTGTGGCACTTCAATTGGGTTAGCGCATTGACACAAATCATAAACTCACTCACAGAAGTATTGAAGGATAGATTCTCAATATCATACTCAACCTTCTGAATGGTTTTGTGCAATACCTTATGCTCTTCAGCTTTTCCTTTATCTTCTGTGACAATAAAGTTGCCTTCATAATCAAAAAACAATCCCCATAGTTTCCTCAGGAATTTTGCTACGCCATCGATGCCGTGCGTATTCCAGGGTTTTGAAAGCTCGATTGGGCCGAGGAACATCTCGTACATGCGCAAGGTATCAGCGCCGTATTTCGCTATTACATCATCAGGATTGACTACATTGTACCACCTTTTTGACATTTTTTCCACTGCAAACCCACATTTAAACTTTCCATCTTCCAGCTCAAACTCAGCGTCTTTATAATCCGGCATCCATGTTTTGAATGCCTCAATATCGAGCATATCATTGTGAACGATATTTACATCTGCATGAAGCTCCAGTACTTCCTGCTCTTTCTTAAGCCCGGCGCTAATGAACTTATTTTCATCCTTTAGCTTGTATATTATGCTTGATCTTCCCTGGATCATGCCCTGGTTTACCAATTTTTGAAATGGCTCCTCATGAAATATATGTTCTCTGTCGAATAGAAACATGTTCCAGAATCGGGAATAAAGCAAGTGCCCTGTGGCATGCTCTGTGCCGCCGATGTATAAATCTACCGAATTCCAGTACTTTACATTCTTTGCGCTGACGAATTCACCCTCGTTATTGGCATCCATATAGCGCAGGAAGTACCAACTTGATCCGGCCCATCCAGGCATGGTGGTCAATTCATAATTATATTTCCCTTTGTAAAGCCAGTCCTTTGCTCTTCCAAGTGGTGGCTCGCCTGATGCTGTCGGCAAATATTCATCTACCTGAGGTAATACTAAGGGGAGCTCATTTTCAGGGATTAAGCGAGGGATTCCATCTTCTGTAAAATAAACAGGAACCGGCTCCCCCCAATATCTTTGTCTGCTAAACACCGCATCGCGAATTCGGTAGTTTACTTTTTCTTTTCCAAAGCCTTCCTTTTCAGCTTGATCAATGGTAGCCCTTACTGCATTTTTGGATTCCATGCCTGTGATAAAACCGGAATTGATCATTTTTCCATGCTTGATCTCAGTAGGATCATCAAGGTTTTCTGTACCGGCGATTACCCTTATTATCGGCAAACCATAATATGTTGCAAACCTGAAATCCCTGTCATCAGCTGAAGGTACGGCCATCACGACTCCGGTACCATAACCTGCCAATACATAGTCTGCTACCCAAAGAGCTACTTTTTCTTTGGTAAAAGGATTTATTACATATGATCCGGTAAAAACACCTGAAACTGTTTTAACCTCTGACATGCGTTCGCGCTCAGATCGGTTCATTGCTTTTTGAATGTAAGCCTCTACCTCTTCCTTGTGATCTGGAGTTGTCAGTTCATCTATCAGCTCATGCTCAGGGGCCAGCACCATGTAGGTGACACCAAAAATCGTATCTGGTCTGGTGGTAAAGCAGGTCAGCTTAATATCCTTATCTGCCACGTTGAAATCCAACTCACAGCCATAGGATTTCCCGATCCAGTTGGTCTGCATGTCTTTCATGGAATCTGACCAGTTTAGCTTTTCAAGATTTCCTACAAGCCGATCGGCATAGGCGGTGATACGCATCATCCACTGGCGCATTTTTTTGCGTTCTACAGGATGTCCTCCCCGCTCCGAGAATCCGTCTTTCACTTCATCATTGGCCAGCACCGTTCCCAATTCGGGGCACCAGTTTACCAATGCATCGGCAGGGTAGGTAAGGCGATATTTGAGAAGCAACTCTGCCTTTTCCAATTCAGATGCCCCGTTCCAATGCGAGGCATCAAAAGAAGGGGTATCTTCATCGCAAGTGGCGTTTACTGTTTGATTGCCTTTTTTTTCAAATATGGAAATAAGATCATCAATCGACTCGGCCTTGTTCGATGAATTGTTGTACCAGCTATTGAACAATTGAGAAAAAATCCATTGCGACCACTTGTAGTATTTGGGATCACAGGTCTGTACCTCTTTGTCCCAATCGTACGACAAGCCAATGCCTTTAAGCTGATCTTTGTATCGCTTTATATTTTCTTCGGTGGTAATGGCAGGATGTTGCCCTGTTTGGATGGCATATTGCTCGGCAGGGAGTCCAAATGCATCAAAACCCATTGGGTGCAATACATTGAAACCCTTGTTTCTTTTGAATCTCGAAACGATATCAGAAGCAATATATCCTAAAGGGTGGCCGACATGCAGCCCGGAGCCTGAAGGATACGGAAACATATCCAATACATAAAATTTTGGTTCGTCCGCATCAACTTCAGCCTTAAATACCTTATGCTCTGCCCAATAGCCTTGCCATTTTTGCTCGATCTCCTTGTGTTTATATTCAGCCATTATTCACTTATTTCTAATAAATTTCGGGGTGCAAAAGTAAGTAAAAGGCTTGTGCTTTGAAAAGAAAAGCCCAAATGTTGGCCGTGGTGTCCTTTATAATTATTTTTACCACACATTTTTATGAGCATCATGATAGATAAATATCTTCAAAAGGAGCAAAATATCTGCGTTGTAGGACTTGGTTATGTCGGACTGCCCGTAGCATTGGAGTTTGCCAGGAAATTTAGAGTTGTTGGTTTTGACATCAATCAAAAGCGGGTAGAATTGATGCAGAGCGGAATCGACCCTAGTAATGAGATAGAGCCATCGGCTTTTGATGGTTGTGATATCACGTTTACATCAACACCGGAAGATATCAAAGGATGCACCTTTTATATCGTCGCAGTGCCCACCCCTATTAATGAGTATAAAAATCCTGATCTGAAACCACTTATAGGAGCTTGTGAAATTGTTGGTGGTGCGATACAAAAAGGAGATGTAGTGGTATTCGAATCTACCGTTTATCCAGGTTGTACAGAAGAAGATTGCGTTCCGGTGCTGGAAAAAGAATCCGGATTACGCTTCGAAAAGGACTTTTCTGTGGGTTATTCCCCTGAAAGAATAAATCCGGGAGACAAAATTCATACGCTTACTAAAATTATAAAAGTTGTCAGTGGTAGTGACTCAGACACCCTGAAGCTTGTTTCTGAATTATATGCCTCTATTATTGAAGCGGGAGTGCATGAAGCCAGTTCCATAAAAGTAGCTGAAGCGAGCAAAATCATTGAAAATACGCAACGCGATTTGAATATTGCTTTGATGAATGAGCTGTCCCTCATTTTCAAGAAAATGGACATCAACACCTTCGAAGTACTGGAAGCTGCCGGAACGAAGTGGAATTTTCTAAAATTTTTCCCAGGCCTGGTCGGTGGGCATTGTATTGGGGTAGATCCATACTATCTGACACATAAAGCCAAGGAGCTGGGTTATTTTTCCAAAGTGATCACTGCGGGGAGAAATATCAATGATTCTGTTCACGCACATATAGGCAAGGAAATTGTTCAATATCTTATTGAGCAAGACAAGTCACTGAAGCAGACAAAGGTGTTGGTGATGGGGGTGACCTTCAAGGAAAATGTAAGCGACATTAGAAACTCAAAAGTGCCCGAGTTAATTCGGGAATTACAAGAATTCAGCATTAATGTAGATGCCATTGATCCTTTGGCAGACCCCGGCGAATTCGAGCATGAATATGAGATCTCCTT
>JAUUZS010000019.1 GCA_030589835.1 Cyclobacteriaceae bacterium | reverse complement strand
TAGAGAATGATTTGGATAATTTAGATCTATACTCCTTTCCATTGCCAATGGAAGGCCAACCCCTGGCGACCACCAAACTAACGGGATCTCTGCTAGATTCCAATACGGGCAATCCATTTGACAGAGGTATCGTTTCTGTCATTGACCTTGAGACTGGCATTGAAGTTGCCCCTCGTTATTTGAGTAAGGAAGGGAATTATGATTTCAACCTCATCAATAAAAAGCAATATTTACTGATAATACAGGGAGATGAATTTTTCAGAATAGAAGAAATTTTCTTTTTAGACGGGGATATGGAACTCAACATGCTCACCGAATCCATAAATAGCAGATTGAAATTTGAAACCATTGAATTTGACAACGGGTCGTCAGAATTAAAAACCAGTATGTACATTGACCTGGACAAGCTTTCAGACTTCTTGCTTGATAATCCTGATTTCAAATTAAAAATCGCCGGGCATACTGATTCTGATGGCAATAGCGATTTTAATATGGATTTATCCGTTGAAAGAGCCAAAGCCATTGCCGAATACATCATTTACTTCGGAAACATATCTGCGGCAAGAATTGAAACTTTTGGATTTGGCAACTCCCAGCCAATCGTTGAAGAAATAACTGAAGAAGACAAAGCGCTAAATCGCAGGGTTGAATTTGAATTGTACCGGCCTTCACAAGAGGAGCTGAAAAAAATGCAACAAGAAATTAAGCAGGAAGAAGATGATGATTGGTAAACGTAAATCAATGAGAATCTGACCCCATAAAACAAAAAAGAAGGTCGTTATTGTAATAACCACCTCCCTCAAGTTATATTTTCATTTGTAGTTTTATTGAAAGAATGTCTGGACTATATCGTTAAAGAACACGAAAACCATTAGCCCTAAAAGCAGTACCATGCCCACCTTTTGTGCATTTTCGAGAAATTTATCTGATGGTTTTTTTCCGGAAATAATTTCATACATAAGAAAAACCACATGACCGCCATCAAGTGCCGGGATGGGTAATAAATTCATAAATGCGAGCACCATTGAGATAAGGCCAGTAAGCGTCCAAAATCGCACCCAGTTCCAGTTGACGCCAAAAGTTTTCATAATTCCCAAAGGCCCTCTAAGCGATTTTGTTGGAGAAAGATCCCCGCTAAACATTTTGCCAAAAGCCTTGACGTTTACCCAAACCACGGTAAAAGCCCTTTCAGTGCCTTCAGGTATTGCCTCCAAAAAACTGTATTGCAACCTGGTAGCTTCCATGAGACTTATTCCTCCAAATCCGATAATTGAATCTTTTCCTACCTCAACAGTTATTTGCTGTTCGTTGAATTCTACCATTTCTTTGTCCGTAGGCCTGTTTATATTCAACGAAACGGTTTGACCGGCATAATTGGCTACCTCAGCCTTGAAATCATGCCAATATTCAACGGATTGACCACCAATTTTCATAATCCTATCACCAGGCATTAATCCCGCCTTTTCTGCTCCCCTTCCTTTTTCAATACTTCCAATCATAAATGTATGAATCGGTGAAACAAACATCTCTTCAGGGTCATCTCCAGAGAAATTTTCTATGAAATTGGCAGGGAGAGGAATTTCTATTTTCTCTCCGTCTCTTAAAATAGTATAGTAGCTATCGCTTTCCAGCAAACGATTCGGATCGCGAATATCATTATATTTTTCAAACGACTCTCCATTTATCGCAATAATCTTATCCCCGGTCATTAATCCTAGATCCTCACCTATTGGCCCGGCAACGATACCAAGTTTATTTACTTCAGAAATGGAATAATATGACTGTCCTAAAGAATAGGTAAGAAAAACGAAAATTATAACTCCTGTGATCACATTGACAATGATTCCCCCGAGCATAACAATGAGCCTTTGCCACGCCGGTTTTGATCTGAACTCCCAGGGCTGTGGTTCTTCCTCCATAGATTTGGTATCGAGTGATTCGTCGATCATGCCAGAAATTTTCACAAAGCCCCCCAAAGGTATCGCTCCGATTGAATAAACTGTTTCTCCATATTTAAATCCAAATATTTTGGGAGGAAACCCTATAGAAAACTGCTCCACCCGCATTCCAAAGAACTTGGCTGCTAACATATGGCCTCCCTCATGTACTCCCACTAAGATGGACAATGCCAAAATTAGCTGTCCAGCCATTACGATGATATCTAATGTACTTCCCATTTATCAATTATTTCTTTTGCTTTTATTCTTGTTTCTATATCTGTACCAACGTAATCTTCTAGCGTTGGATTTTCTAAAAAGTCAATTAATCCCATGCTTTCTTCAATGACATCTGAAATCTTCAGCAATCCTATTTTTTCATTTAAAAAAGCATCGACAGCTACTTCATTTGCTGCATTTAAAATACAAGGTAAATTGCCTCCCTTTCTTGATGCCCGAAATGCGAGGCTCAAATTTCTGAATGTATCATAATCCGGCTTTTCAAAAGTCAATTCAGGATAATCCATAAAATCAAATCGCGTAAAATCTGACTTCAACCGATTGGGGTAGCTCAAAGCATACTGAATCGGTAGCCGCATATCGGGCAATCCCATCTGGGCTTTTATGGATCCATCCTCAAACTGAACCATCGAATGAATGATGGATTGTGGATGAACAACCACATCAATTTGATTGTTGTCCAGATTAAAAAGCCATTTTGCTTCTATCACCTCCAAACCCTTATTCATCATCGTTGCAGAATCGATGGTAATCTTTGCCCCCATATCCCAATTGGGATGCTTTAAGGCCTGCTCAACAGTGATATCAAGCAAGTCTTCTCGTTTCTTTCCACGGAAAGGACCACCTGATGCCGTTAGTATTACCTTTTCAATTTTATTTTGAAAGTCCCCTACTAAACATTGAAAAATAGCCGAATGTTCAGAATCGACCGGATAAATGTTCACGCCCTTTTCCCGGGCTTTTTTAGTAATCAGGTCGCCGGCGATGACTAATGTTTCTTTATTTGCCAGAGCAATTTGTTTTCCAAACTCAATAGCCCGGACAGTTGGTTCCAAACCTGAAAATCCTACTAAAGCTGTCAGTACAACATCAATAGAATCCATTTCCACCACCGAAGTCAGTGACTTTTCCCCTGAATAGACTTTTATATCCAAAGGATCAAGAGCATCCTTAACCTGCTTATACAATGCATCATCGACAATCACTACCGCATTTGGCATGAATTGTATAGCTTGCTTAATGAGCAATCCTGCATTACGATGAGCGGTAAGCACTTCAACGTCAAAGGATTCAGGATTATTAGCTATCACTTCGAGAGACTGAGTGCCTATCGAACCTGTGCTCCCCAAAATAGCAATATGTTTTTTTGTATGACTCAGAATCGTCTAATATTCAAAAATTAAGCCCGCAAAATTAAAGATTATAATTGATATGTTCTAAGCTCATCTGCTATTTGTCGATCATTAGAAAGTCTTGGCACCTTATTTTGTCCTCCAAGCTTGCCTTTTGATTTCATATAATCCCTAAATGCATCTTTTTTGAGTGGTATTATTTTTAATGATCGCAGTATCCTACCCTCAACTAAATCCATATAATACGAATTTAATTGTTGCAGCTTATGATCAATTTCCGCTTCAAACCGTTTGAAGTCATACGGTGATTTCGAAAATTCCACGTACCATTCATGTAATGGCAATCCGTCCTCAGGAGTTACCTGCGGGGCAACGGTAAATTCTATGGTTTCCACTTCGTGGAATATTTCCGTCGCATGCTTCATTGCTTTTTCAACCTCCTCTCCAATCACATGCTCCCCAAATGCAGAAATAAAATGCTTTATTCTACCGGTAACAATTACCCGATATGGGTTTTTATTGACAAATTTTACCGTATCTCCTATAGAGTAACCCCACAAGCCTGCATTGCTGTTGATGATGACCGCATAATTCACCCCTGTTTCGACCTCTTCAATGGAATATCGGGTAGGATTTTCTTTGAAATATTCATCAGTCGGGACAAACTCAAAGAATATCCCGGAATTCAACAAAAGCAATAATCCTTCTTCGTCCTGAGAATCCTGATAGGCAATAAAACCTTCTGAAGCAGGATAAGTTTCTATAGAATCTATCTTTTTTCCAATCGAATCAAACAGCTTAGCCCGGTAAGGCTCAAAATTTACACCTCCATATATAAACATAGAAAAGTCGGGAAACACATCTTGTATCTGTTTTCCTGTCCGTTCTATAATTCTGTCAAAATACATCTGAACCCAGGGAGGGATGCCGGAAATCAATGACATTTTTTGATCTATCGTCTCATCAATAATTTTCTCTAGCTTTTGCTCCCAGTCATCAATGCAATTGGTATTGTAGCTTGGCAATTGATTGGTTCTCAGGTATCCCGGCACATGATGGTTTACAATCCCGGATAGTCTTCCGGTATTTATGCCGGCTTGTTGATCAAGGGTTGGACTTCCCGATAAAAAAATTAGCTTGTGGTCAATAAACTGCGCTTTACCTGTTTCATGGATATAACTAAGTATAGCATTTTTCGCACTGTCGATGTGATTAGGTATGGAATCCTTTGTGATCGGTATATATTTTGTTCCTGATGTTGTTCCTGATGTTTTGGCGAAATAAATAGGTTTGCCTGGCCAAAGCACATGCTTCTCACCGTCTAATATCCTTTTTACATATGGCGATAACTCCTCGTAATCCCGTATGGGCACTCTGTCTTTGTAATCCTGATAGGATTTTATGTCCCTAAAATTATGGTCAATTCCAAATTTTGTCCTTCTGGCTTTTTCTGTAATTGACTGAAAAACCTTCTGCTGAGTTGGACCGGGTTTTGCAGCCCAATCCTTTTGTCTGGCGACTACAACCTTTGCCAATGGCTTGCTCAAAAATGATCTTATTCCCATTGTGTGCAAAGATAAAAATTATATTAATCTTGTCATTAACAATTTAATTTCTGTGATCTGCCCTTTTTTGCATAGTTTTTGAAAACACCTATATAGCTGTTTACACTGACAAAATTTCATTGATCATGAAGAATACGGTTTTCACCATTTTTATAGGGCTTATATCAGGGATCGCAGGTGCATGGTTTTATTCAAACCATCTATCAAGTTCTATCTCCAATAGTCATGCGGAACAAATACCGGTAGTCACCAATACGAATAACACAACAAACACGACACCAGATATAAAAACAAATGTAAAGGAACCGAATGCGTCAAGTACTCTGGTTGCTTCTGCAATACTCAAGCCTGCTGATTTTATTCAGGCCTCAAAAATCGCTACTCAAAGTGTGGTGTATATCAAGACCCTCTCACAAAATAAATATGGAAGCACCTGGATGGACTGGTTTTTTGGTGAAGGGGTAGGTCAATCCATCAGTAGCGGGTCAGGGGTCATTTACAGCAGAGATGGGTATATCATCACCAACAACCATGTTGTAAATGATGCCTTGAAGATAGAAGTGATTATTGGCAAAAAAGCCTATGAAGCCAGTCTTGTTGGTGCTGATCCATCTTCGGATCTGGCGGTGTTAAAAGTAGAAACAAGCGGAATACGAGAAATTAAAATGGGGAGTTCAAAAAACGTAAAAGTGGGCGAATGGGTGCTTGCCGTGGGCAATCCATTCAACCTCACTTCAACGGTAACGGCCGGTATTGTGAGCGCTAAAGGAAGGGAACTAAACATCACCAATTCAATTTTTCCCATCGAATCCTTTATCCAAACAGATGCAGCCATCAATCCTGGAAATAGTGGTGGGGCTTTGGTAAATCTCGATGGCGAATTGATTGGCATAAATACTGCCATTTTGTCCAAAACCGGTTCATATGCCGGTTATGGATTTGCGGTACCTTCTGATATTGTAAAAAAAGTTGTCGCTGACCTGATAAAATACCGCGAAGTGCAAAAAGCTTTTATGGGAGCAGAGGTACTTGATATCAATTCTGAAATCGCCAAAAAACTGGATACAGAAGATTATTCTGGAGTGGTAATTAGCTATGTCCGGAAAGAAGGGGCTGCATCACAAATTGGCATGAAAAAAGGGGATATAATCATTAAAATAAATAATGAAACGATAAATAGCAGAAGTCAGTTTGAAGAGATTTTAAGTTATCATTCTCCAGGTGACAAGATAAATCTCATGTATAAGCGAAATAAAAAAATCATCCATCATTCCCTAGTCCTGACCAATAAAGAAGGCACAACTGAACTGCTGGAAAGAAATGTAGTTACCTCACGCACTCTAGGAGCCGATCTTGAGAAAGTGTCGAAAGTAGAACGGGATCTTCTGAACATCAAACATGGTGTACGGATATTGAAAGTCAGGAATGGGCTGATCAACCAAATGAAAATCGAAGAGGGGTTTATTATTACCTACATCAACAAAGTGCCAATCACAGATCCGGAAACGCTTAATGATATACTCACCAATATAAGAGGCCGTGTGTACCTGGAAGGGCTGAATAAAAGAGGAACCAAACAATATCAAAGATATCACTTTTAATTGGTATAGCAGGACATTATACCTTGGAGGATTTAGCCCTGAATATGCCTTAGAAAATCTAAATCAATTGGAAATTGAGCGTTCTGAAAAGCATTTGAGGTATAAGCTTTTCTATTCAATCATAAATTAATTGTTCAATTGTTCCTTGGCTCTATTATTCTATTGTTCGAGATTCACAAACACAATATGGACAACATCCAAAATTAATCCTGTTTTCGGGATTGGTAAGTTTGTGTGCTCAAGTGCCTATGATATCATGTGGGATTACCTATCGCAACTGGTTTGTGAAATTACATACGATTTACAATAACAGTGGAATGGCGTCCAATTGGACCTCTTATTTATTTATTGTAGAGCAAGAAATGCAACTCTTCTGAATTTGATGTATTAAATGGCCTTGAGCTTCAGTTTTTTTCTTAAATCATCAACTGATTTTTTAAAATTAGCATCCGTTTCGTAGAGATCACTTACCGTCTGTACGGCATGAATAACAGTACTATGGTCGCGGCCTCCAAAATGATACCCTATTGATTTGAGTGACAAGTTGGTATAATCTTTAGAAAAATACATCGCCAATTGACGGGCGATTACAATTTCTTTTTTTCTGGTTTTATCTTTTAGCTGATCTATGGAAACCTTAAAAAACTCAGAAACAGTTTTTTGAATGTAGTCAATACCAACCTCGGAATCGATGTCATGTACAATACTTTTTAAGGTTTGCTTAGCCAATTCAAGATCAATTTCCTTCCTTACTAACGATGCATTGGCCATCAATGAGATAATAACCCCTTCCAGTTCTCGTACATTGGTATCTACGCTATATGCCAAATATTCTATGACATTTCCAGGTATAATTATACCATCGGCTTGCATTTTCCGGTTAATAATTGCTATTCTGGTTTCATAATCAGGCTGTTGCAGATCTGCTGTCAATCCCCATTTAAACCTGCTTACCAATCTTTCCATCAAACCGGAGAGGTCTTTGGGGGGGCGATCACTCGTCATAATAATCTGGCTTCCTGACTGATGTAAATGATTGAAAATATGAAAGAATATTTCCTGTGTTTTTTCCTTCCCTTCAAAAAACTGAACGTCATCAATAATAAGGACATCAACTTTAAGATAAAAGCTTGAAAATTCCTGTATTTTATTGTTTTTAATGGCATCAAAAAACTGATTGGCAAACTTTTCAGAAGACACATAATGCACAACTTTCTTATTAGTACCAGCTAGTATTTCGTTTCCTATTGCCTGAACCAGGTGCGTTTTGCCCAGGCCTACCCCGCCGTACAACATCAGGGGATTGAAAGAAGTAACTCCGGGTCGTTGTGCCACCGCATACCCGGCAGACCTTGCCAGCCTGTTGCAGTCGCCCTCGATAAAATTATCAAACCTATACGCAGGATTTAATTTTACATTATTACCATATAGCTCAAATGAACTTACATATTTTTTTGAATCGTATTGTGACCCATTTCCATTACCGGAAGACCTAGAAGGATTATTGGGTAAATTGATGGTATAAGGTTTGCTGGAATCGTCGCCAGTGTCTACAACAACAGAATATTCCAGACGAAATTCTTTTCCGAGCTGATTGCCTATTACCGTTCTCAATAAAGACACATAATGCTCTTCGAGGTACTCGTAAAAAAATTGACTCGGCACCTGGATTGTCAAAATATTATTTTCAAGATTTATTGGCTTAATGGGCTTGAACCAAGTTTCAAATCCCTGATCACCAATATTTTCTTTAATCTGTGCCAGACAATTATTCCATGCTGTATTATGGTCGCTATGCATTAGTTATTAATCTGGATTATTTTAGTTAATCCTTAAAAAAAAGGAAACAAATTTGAACAAAATATATCAAACAAAAAACAGTACATTAAGCTTGACTTTTATTAATTACAAAATGCGGCCTCCAATCGGGTGTTTCGGTAAAATATTCTTTAAAAAATATAATTTTTATCCCAAGAAAATTACCGTAAACATAATTGTCAAAACTAAATTTCCACTTATTATTTCTTGTGATATTAATCATGTTTTCCAATGATCAGTGTCATTCAGTTTTTAGGCCTCTAAAAACTAATTTTGGCCTTTCATTTAAAGCTACTAAAAAATATTTTAGCTTTAATTAAATATGTTCAATTTTATCATTTGTTGATTTAATCACACTCATGAAAGAAGTAAAATATTCAGAAAATTTATTCTCCGAATTTCCACAAGTTACCAAAGAGCAATGGAAAGAGAAAGCTCTCACAGACCTGAAGGGTGCTGATTACAATAAAAAACTGGTCTGGAAAACACTTGAAGATTTCGATCTTCAACCTTATTATTCAACAGAGGACCTGGAAAAACTCGAATATCTGAAAAAATTTGAAAGCACATTTTTCAATACGGGAGATGCTTCTCAAGGAGCCAGATCCTGGGTGAACAGAGAAAAAATAGATGTTGCTAATGCAGAATCAGCAAATAAGGATGCCATTAAAGCGCTCAATCGTGGTGCCGATGGATTGATATTTGATCTTACCAAAAAAAATGGCGTAGATATAAAGAAACTACTTAACAATATATTGCCCCTTCACTGTTCGGTGTCTTTTATTGCCGACCGGGATACCGCAAAATTGATTAAAGGCTATTTCACCTATGAAAGCGATAATCACATTGAAACCAGCCAACTATTTGGAAGCGTCAACTATGATCCAATAAGAAATTTGACATTAACGGGCAAAATGGCCGATGATGGGTTCACCGTACTCAAAGAAATTATTGAAATAACTGACACCGCTGACCGGTTTTGTGGCCTGACAATAAATAGTGCGCACTTCCATAATTCCGGATCAAGTATTGTGCAGGAGTTGGCGTTCACCCTGAATACAGCAGTTGACTACATCGACAAACTGCTTGAGCTTGGCTTAAGCGCTGAACAAATAATCCGGAACATCGAATTTTCTATGTCTGTAGGTACAGATTATTTTTTAGAAATCGGCAAGTTAAGAGCGCTGAGGATTTTGTTTTTTAAAATAGCGGAATCTTATGGCTTATCAGATTATGATCCGGGAGACCTAAATATACACAGCGTATCATCAGGCTGGACAAAAACTGTATATGACCCCTATGTAAATATGCTTAGAAATACCACGGAAGCAATGTCGGCCGTAATAGGCGGGTGCAATGCGCTGACCATTGCGCCCTACAATGAAAGCTTTGAACAGCCGACAGAGTTATCGAAAAGGATAGCCAGGAATGTGTCTAACGTACTAAGGGAATAATCTTACTTTGATAAAATTGTAGATCCCTCAGCGGCTCGTATTATATTGAAAACATCACCGATGCACTCGTACAAAAAGCATGGAGCTTATTTGTTGAAATTGAAAAAGGTGGTGGTTTTGTGAAAAGTTTCCAATCGGGAATCATTCAATCAAAAATAAAAGAAACCAGGGATAAAAAGCTGAAGTTGGCTTCTCAACGAAAAGCAGTTTTTGTGGGGACCAATCAATATCCGAACACCAACGAGAAACTAGACCCTCAGCAAGCGGCTAGTGCAAGTACGCATGAAAGTGGTGATATAGAAAAACTTCAGCCTCAAAATGGTGCTGTTGAATTTGAGGAGATAAGAAATCAGACGGATGCACACGCTGCACAGTCTGGTCGAAGGCCAAAAGCCTATATGGTATTGCTGGGTAACAATCCAACCATGAGGACTGCCAGATCTCAATTCAGCGCAGGCTTTATAGGCTGTGGGGGTTTTGAAATTGTAGATGGAACAATCACCGAAACCAATGAAAAAGCAATGGAATTAGCCATAAAGCAAAATGCTGAAATCACAGTGATTTGTGGGGCGGACGATGACTATGCGACAGAGGGTGTGACTTTTGCTAAAAAATTTAAAGAGGCAAAAAAGAATGGCATCCTGGTTATTGCAGGATATCCAACAGAATCCCTTGAAGATCTCAAAGCCGCCGGAGTTGATGCGTTCATCCACATCCGGGCTGATCTGATAGAAACATTAAAAAGTTTTCAACAAAAATTGAACATCATTTAATTTATAAATAAATGAGACCAGATTTCTCAAAAATCACCTATAAAGATATTCAAGATAGCAGTCCTATCCTGAAAAATAAACCTGACAAACAACAGTCATGGATTTCTGCGGAAAAAATAAAAATAAAGCCTGTTTATTCCAGCGAGGATCTTAAAGATGTCGCGCATTTGAATTATGCCTCCGGAATACCTCCATTCTTAAGAGGACCTTATTCCACTATGTATGTCATGAGACCATGGACGGTACGGCAATATGCGGGTTTTTCAACTGCCGAAGAGTCCAATGCGTTTTATCGCAGAAACCTGGCTGCAGGCCAAAAAGGGCTTTCTATTGCCTTTGACCTTGCAACGCACCGCGGGTATGATTCTGACCACCCACGCGTGGTAGGAGATGTGGGCAAGGCCGGTGTGGCGATTGATTCCATTGAGGATATGAAGATTCTTTTCGATCAGATCCCATTAGATCAAATGTCAGTTTCCATGACGATGAATGGTGCTGTATTACCGATATTGGCATTTTACATCGTTGCCGCTGAAGAACAAGGCGTAAAACCCGAGCTGTTGACCGGAACGATTCAGAATGATATTTTGAAGGAGTTTATGGTGAGGAACACCTACATTTACCCGCCTCTTCCTTCCATGAAAATCATTGCAGATATTTTCGAATACACGTCGAAAAATATGCCTAAATTCAACTCTATCAGCATCAGTGGTTACCATATGCAAGAAGCAGGAGCCACTGCAGATATTGAGCTGGCCTATACCCTCGCAGATGGATTGGAATACCTGAGAACGGGAATCCAGGCAGGAATCGATATTGACAAATTCGCCCCGAGGTTATCTTTTTTCTGGGCTATTGGCATGAACCATTTTATGGAAATCGCCAAAATGAGAGCGGGGAGATTGCTTTGGGCAAAAATCGTAAAGCAATTCAATCCCAAAAATCCTAAATCCATGTCCTTGCGCACGCACAGCCAGACTTCAGGGTGGTCATTGACTGAGCAAGATCCATATAATAATGTGACCAGAACTGCTGTCGAAGCGATGGCAGCGGCATTGGGCCATACTCAATCTTTGCACACCAATGCGCTTGATGAGGCTATCGCTCTTCCTACGGACTTCTCGGCAAGAATTGCACGGAATACCCAGCTGTTTATTCAAGAGGAAACAAACATTTGCAAGGCTGTTGATCCATGGGCAGGCTCCTATTATGTGGAGAAATTAACACATGAATTGGCACATAGCGCCTGGGCATTAATTCAGGAGGTTGAAGATCTCGGCGGTATGGCCAAAGCTATTGAAACAGGCCTGCCAAAAATGAGAATCGAAGAGGCAGCGGCAAGAAAGCAGGCTCGTATCGATTCAGGGAGGGATGTAATTGTAGGTGTGAATAAATATAAAACTGACGAGCCAACTGATATTGAGTTGCTCGAAGTGGATAACACCGTCGTAAGACAAGCCCAGCTGGAGCGACTTGCTAAACTAAAAGCTGACCGAAACAATGATGAGGTACAAGCAGCCCTGGAAGCGATCACGAAATGCGCGGCAGGCGGTGATGGAAATTTATTGGATTTATCCGTAGTTGCAGCCAGAAAACGTGCTACCCTGGGTGAGGTTTCCGATGCCATGGAAAAAGAATTCGGGCGTCATGTAGCTACCATAAGATCCATTTCCGGTGTGTATTCTGCGGAAGCAGCATCAGACGAAAGCTTTGAAGAATCAAAGTCCCTGGCTGATAAATTTGCTGAAGTGGAAGGGCGTAGGCCACGGATCATGGTCGCTAAAATGGGACAGGATGGTCATGATCGGGGCGCCAAAGTGATTTCTACCAGCTTTGCCGACCTGGGCTTTGATGTGGACATAGGACCACTTTTCCAAACCCCGGAAGAAGTTGCGCATCAGGCTACCGAAAATGATGTGCATATCGTAGGCGCATCAAGTTTGGCTGCTGGTCATAAAACGCTAGTACCACAGCTTATTGAAGAACTAAAAAAGCTGGGACGTGAAGATATTCTGGTTGTGGCCGGTGGTGTAATCCCTCCAAAAGATTATGATTTCCTTTATAAATCCGGTGTTGCAGGAGTATTTGGCCCTGGAACTGTGATTTCAAAAGCCGCAAAGGAGATACTGGAAAAATTATTAAGTCATGAATAGATCGTTATAAAACAATTTTATCTAAGCCCCAGCAATTCGTTTTGCAGGGGCTTTTTTTTATTTAGCGATAAACTTATTGATCACATTTCTTAAAGTTCCACATTTTTCAGCGCTTAGAGAAACAAATAACCAATCTCAAATACTGGATAAGCTATGTTGTAAGTTTGGAAAATGACGTGCCCTTCTTTAAAAAAAATCCTAGCCACCAAGATGCAGATTATGACTTACGAATCAATGTCCTATAGGCAAATTTAAATTTTTGATGATAACTTTTATAGTTAACTCACCATTAGGCACCACGTACACATTTGTACGATCAGTTATATTCCTTCCTCTTTTAGTTTGTCTGAAATAAATATCTTAATCACGCTCTGACGTGTCACTCCCAATTTTTTTGATACACGATCCAACTCAGCAACCATCCATGATGGGAAATCAACACTAACCCTTCTTTGTTTCAGTCCGGGGCGAGATGCTTTTTCAATATCCAAATATGTTGTGATATCTTCTTCAGCTTCAAATTTTTCTTCAAACTCAGAACTTGTTATATATTGCTTTTTCATTTTCCCTAGATTTGCGGACAGATATAATTCTTATACTATTCTTTCTTTTTGTAAAAATCACCGACCAACAATCTCGATCTAACATGGCTATAAGCATAAATCTTTCTTCATCAATAAATCGTGCTGGAATTTCAAGCCTATATGGATCATTCCACAATCGAACAGCCAATTTAAAATCAATGCCATGTTTGGTCTTATTCGCCTTGCTCTTTTTTTCATCGAATTCGAACATACTACACAAAATTAAGCAATTATTGTTCAATTATTAAGCCGAAACAGCTTAATAATTCACACATACAGCTATATAGAAATTGCTTAAAACCAAAAAAAGCTGCCCATTTTCATGGGCAGCTTTATATTATGTATTCAATATATCCTACAAATGAATGACTTCATCATAGGCCGCAGCGGCAGCCTCCATAATAGCTTCTGACATGGTAGGATGCGGGTGTACAGATTTCACAATCTCGTGCCCGGTGGTTTCCAGTTTTCGTGCCACAACAACTTCAGCAATCATTTCTGTAACATTTGCGCCAATCATGTGTGCGCCAAGCCACTCACCGTATTTGGCGTCAAAGATGACCTTTACAAATCCCTCTTTTGCTCCGGCAGCACTTGCCTTTCCTGAAGCAGTGAAGGGGAACTTCCCAACTTTAATGTCGTATCCCGCTTCCTTAGCTGCTTTCTCAGTGTAACCCACGGAGGCAATTTCCGGGCTGCTGTACGTGCAACCGGGGATATTGTTATAATCGAGAGGTTCAGGGTTTTTCCCGGCAATTTTTTCTACGCAAATAATTCCTTCGGCTGAAGCCACATGTGCCAAAGCCTGGCCTTTTACTATATCACCGATTGCGTAAACTCCGGGAATATTCGTCTTATAATAATCATCTACAATCACCTTGCCTTTGTCGGTGGCAACACCTACATCTTCAAGACCGATCCCTTCAATATTGGTGGATACACCCACTGCTGACAATACGATATCGCATTCCACCTGCTCTTCTCCTTTTTTTGATTTGATGGTCACTTTACACCCTTTACCTGAAGTGTCCACCTTTGTTACTTCAGAGCTAAGCATTACGTTGATTCCCGATTTTTTATACGATCGCCCAAGCTGCTTTGACACTTCCTCATCTTCTACAGGGACAATATTCGGCAAAAACTCAACCAGGGTAACCTTTGTTCCAATTGCATTGTAGAAGTAGGCAAACTCAGAACCAATCGCCCCGGAACCTACAATCACCATGGATTCTGGCTGATTTTCGAGCGTCATTGCTTTTCTGTACCCTATTATTTTTTTGTGATCAAGCTTTAAGCTAGGGAGTTCTCTCGATCTGCCTCCGGTAGCAAGAATAATGTGATCAGCCTGATAAATAGTTTTGGTTCCTTTATCATCTTCCACCTCCACTTTTTTGCCCTGCTGTAACTTTCCGAAACCGGCGATAACATCAATTTTATTTTTCTTAAAAAGGAAATTAATCCCTTTGCTCATGCCTGCTGCAACATCCCTGCTTCGCTTTACGACGCCTCCAAAATCTATACTCGCATCTTTCACGCTTATACCATAATCGGCGGCATGATTGATATATTCAAAAACCTGTGCGCTTTTCAATAATGCCTTGGTAGGAATACAGCCCCAATTCAGGCAAATACCTCCTAGTTCGGCCCGTTCCACCACCGCTACTTTCATTCCCAATTGTGATGCCCTGATTGCTGCCACGTAGCCACCGGGCCCGCTACCTATTACGATTACATTATATTTTGCAGACATATGTTTTAATTGTGTGTTTTCTATTTAAGGAATTGTTTTCAGGCCACAAAGTTACATGATTTGAATTGAGAAAAAAATATATGCTTTTGTTCATCCAAACCAATATTAAAACTTAATAAACCATCCCTGACTTAAGAAATTCTATCATCCTTTGCAAGCCAGGATTTAATTCAGTGAACTCATTGGTTAAGGGTACAAAACACTATCTCTACTCCTGAAATATTAAGAATTTAAAATTTATTCATGAATTGACTTCAACAAATTTTATTATTCCAAAAGGATAATATAATTTTAAACTCTTTCAAAGATATATCGAATATAGCTTTTTAAAACTTACTTAACACTTATGAAATTATTAGAAGGAAAAACTGCGCTAGTAACCGGCGCATCTAAAGGAATTGGTAATGCTGTGGCCAAAAAATTTGCAGAACATGGCGCTAATGTAGCATTTACCTATCTCTCTAGTGTAGAAAAAGGCGAGGCTCTGGAAAAAGAACTTTCCGCCATGGGCGTTAAAGCTAAAGGATATCGCTCAGATGCTTCAGATTTTGAAGCTGCACAACAATTGATCGACTCAGTTGTTGAGGACTTTGGCGGACTGAATGTGTTGGTCAATAACGCCGGGATCACCAAAGACAATCTTCTCATGCGTATGACTGAAGAAATGTGGGATACTGTTATGAATGTGAATTTGAAATCGGTTTTCAATACCGTTAAGGCTTCGACAAGAACGTTTATGAAGCAAAAAAGTGGGTCGATCATTAATATGACATCCGTTGTGGGGATTAAAGGAAATGCCGGGCAGGGCAACTATGCTGCTTCCAAAGCGGGTATCATCGGATTTACCAAGTCCGTTGCACTGGAATTAGGAAGCCGTGGAATTCGTTGCAATGCCATTGCCCCGGGCTTTATCGAAACTGAAATGACAGCAGTATTGGACGAGAAAATGGTGCAATCCTGGAGAGATGCCATCCCTTTGAAAAGAGGAGGTTC
>JAUUZS010000191.1 GCA_030589835.1 Cyclobacteriaceae bacterium | reverse complement strand
GCCAGAGCATGTGATGCCACTTCAATTTTTGATTTATCCCTGTGCTTTAGGGTAATTCGTATCAATCTGTAAAAAGGCGGATATTTATACTTATGGCGCTCCCCGATCTCTTGATTGTAAAACTCAAGAAAATTTTGCCTCGATATATAATGCAGAATTGGCTGTTTTAAGTTGGAAGATTGCACAATTACCTCACCTGGTTTTTTGCTTCTCCCGGATCGTCCGCTGACCTGAACAGAAAGTTGATAGGTACGTTCAAATGATCTGAAATCAGGAAAATGCAGCATTCTGTCCACATCAAATATCCCCACGAGTGTCACATTTGCAAAATCCAATCCTTTGCTCACCAATTGAGTTCCAACCAAAATATCTATATCACCCTGCTCAAAATCGTTAATGATTTTTTGGTAACTATATTTTTTTCTGGTCGTATCCAAATCCATTCGTTGCACGCGGGCCTCAGGAAATAAAAGTTTGAGATCTTCCTCCAGTTTTTCGGTTCCAATACCCTTGGTATTCAATTTCGTAGCTCCACAAGCCGGGCATGTAACCGGCAATCGCTCATGATGCCCGCAATAGTGACACCGCAACTGGTTGTAGTACATATGAAAAGTCAGGCTTACAGCACAACTATTGCATTTTGGTATCCATCCGCATTCGTCGCAGGCAATGTATGGCGAATAACCTCTCCTGTTCTGAAACACGATTACCTGTTCATTTCTAGAAAGTGACAGCGCTATTTTGTCAGCCAGGACCGATGTAAAATCTCCTTTTAATGTTTTTTGCTTTCTTTCGATCGCAAGATCGGCGAAAATGATTTTAGGGAGTTCGGCTACTCCGTACCGTTCAGTCAGGGATACATAACCATATTTATGTTCTTGCGCCAGGTAAAACGATTCAAAAGATGGTGTGGCTGTTCCCATGAGGACTTTGGCAGCATGGATTTTAGCCAGCACCTGAGCTGCATCGCGCGCATGATATCGTGGAGCAGGATCGTATTGTTTGTACGAAAACTCATGTTCCTCATCCACAATCACCAAACCAAGATTATCAAAGGGCAAAAATATTGAAGACCTGACACCCACGATCAGTTGAAATCTTCCGGTGATCAATCCTTTCCAAATTTCCACCCGTTCATTATCAGAATATTTGGAATGATACACCCCCATCTGTTCGCTAAATACCACTTGGAGTCGCGCGACAATTTGGGTAGTCAAAGCGATCTCAGGCAATAAATACAGCACCTGCTCACCTTGTTCCATCACATCATGGATCAAGTCCATGTAAATTTCTGTTTTCCCGCTTCCTGTGATCCCGTGTAGCAGTACGGTTTGCGTGCCCTCAAAGCACGTAAGAATTTGTGCTTTTGCTTGTTGCTGCTTGTCGGTCAACTTAATGTTATAATTCCCTTCACCTGATGGCAAGGTGAATCGAGGAATGACCACCTGAAAACGCTCTAATACACGATTTTTTACGAGTGTATTCATAGAAGATTCCGATATGCCTCTTGACAACAATTTCTTTTTGGCTAATCCTTTCGAGTTAAGCTCTTTGTTTTTAAAAACGGGCACCGATTGCAGGTAAGCCAACAACACATCCTGTTGCTTCGGCCTTTTCTCTAGCTCCGTCAGTAATTCCTCCAGGTGTTTTTGCTGTATCCAATGGGTGGCAAGCTTTAGGAATGTTTCCTTTTTGGGTGTATATTTTTCTTTTACTTCTTCAAAGATTAAAATCGCCTCTTTAGTAATTAACGATTTTATTACATTCACATAAGACTTTATTTGAAGAATATGAGCCGCTTCTCCATAGGTAATTACCTGGTCACGCTCAAGTATGGTGAGTATTTGCTGCTCTTTTTCTGAAAACGATGCATCGGACTCTTCAGGCACAAATTCTGGGTGAAGTTGGATTTTGGACTCACTATTCAATTTCAGTCCTGAGGGCATGCCCACATTGAGCACCTCACCCATAGTAGTCATGTAATAACCGGCAATCCACTCATAAAAGCGCAGTTGCTTCTCATTCATTATTGGCTCATTGTCAAGCAAATCTATAATGTACTTTGCCTGATAAACTTTGGGTGGGTTTTTATGAATGTTTGCCACCACACCGGTAATGATCTTTTTTTTACCAAACTGAACAATTACCCGATGGCCAATACCAACCAGTTCGTTTAACTCAAAAGGAACCCGGTAGGTAAATAATTTGGGGATTGGAACAGGCAGCAAAACATCTACAAACAGGGTGATCCTTTCCTGATGATCGCTCGTTGTATTTAATTCTAATGCTCCCAAATTTTATTTTCTGATAGTTGGTGTCTGTCCATAAAGTCCGTTATCTGCGTTACGCTTGCTCTCAAAATGGTCATTTACGAAATGTAAACTCACATTTTTCTAGTGACGCAAGCCTTGATAGCTAACTTTCTGAATCAGACACTAAGTTTATTGACAGACTCTTTTATTAGTTCTTTTTTCATTCCAGGTAAAATTCTTTAAAAATCAATCCCTCACAGCCTCAATAGCCCTTTTACCCTTTAGCTTTTAGCTTTTGTTTCTAGCTCATAGCTCTATACTCATAATCCCTTCACCTGCTCCAACGCTTCATCTATTGAATGCACGGGCAATTTACAGCTTTTATTAAAACAAACATAAAGGGTCGTTTTGTCGTCAATAGCGCTTCTGTCTCGTAGCAATGGAAGGTCATTCGACTTGAGGCTTGCTGAGATCACTTTGTTGGGTGTGAAATGCCTCTGAAGTCCCTGAGAAAAGGACAGGAAGTCCTTTCCTATAATGGCAATCTCCTGAATGGGCTGTGAGCGTAAAGCATATAATGTTCCCCAATTCGTGAGGTATTGGGGATCGGTTTTAATCATTGGAGCAATCTTGGAAATCATGCTTTCCGAGAGTTTCAAATAGGATTCCTTTTCCAGCAAATTTCCCAAATAATACAAGTTTTGAGCCATTGCAGAGTTTGAAGCAGGGATCACATTATCGAAGAGCTCTTTTTTTCTCGCAATCAATTCTTCTGACCTATCATCCGTATAAAAAAATAGTTCCTCCGTAGGATCGTAAAAATGCGCTATCGTATGGTCAGTAAGGGCTATCGCCACATCGAGCCATTGTCTCTTAAAGGTTGCCTGATACAGCGAATAAAAAGCATCAATTGCAAAGGCATAGTCATCTAAATAACCAGGTATGACATGAGATTCTTTGGAGTAACTTCTCAATAATGCACCATCATTAACTAAATTTTTATGGATGAATTTCGCATTTTTTTGTGCCAGATCCAGGAATGACTCATCGCCAAAAGCATGATATGCATCGATCAATCCTTTAAGCAACAAGGCATTCCAACTGGTCAATATTTTATCATCCAAACCCGGTTTTTCTCTTCTCCTGCGAGCTGCAATTAGCGTTGATTTTGCCGACTTTAACCTGGCCTTAAAGTCATTTTCATTAATCTTCATCTCACGGGAAAAATCTTCAGGTGTCTGATTCCTATGCAATATATTTAATCCTCTCTCCCAATTTCCTTCAGGTACGACCTGATAATATTTCATGATTAAATCCGCATCATCTCCAAGTAATTGTTCCAATTCTGATGCAGACCAAATATAAAAGCTCCCCTCCTCCCCTTCACTGTCGGCATCCAAAGCTGCATAAAATCCATTTTTCGAATTCATCAATTCTTCTTGTACAAATTCAATAGATTCATACACCACTTCCTTAAACCGCACATCATTTTCAACCTGGTAGGCCATCGAATATAAACTTATCAATTGGCCATTATCATAAAGCATCTTTTCGAAATGGGGTGCAAACCAGTGATCATCCACAGCATATCGCGCAAAGCCACCTCCAAGCTGATCATAAATGCCTCCGTCAGCCATCTTACGTAGCGTAAGCATGATTTGATCATGAATTTCTTTATTCCGGACAATCACATTAGCAGTAAGCAAAAACTTCCATATCGATGGGTTCGGAAATTTAGGGGCTCCATTTAATCCCCCTTCTTTGCGATCACAATGACTTATCATGGCAGACACCATTTGGTTCAGATCGCCTTCGTTTGCAAAAAAATCCTGCTCTGAAAATCCATATTTTTCTGAATCAGATACCGATAATGCTTTGGTAAATTCGCTTGCAGAATCCTCCAATTGATCCCGCTTCTCATGAAATGCCCCGGCAATACTTTTGAGAATATGCATCCATTTTACAGGAGGAAAATACGTGCCCCCATAAAATGGTTTTTGATCCGGCATGGCAAATACATTCAAGGGCCATCCGCCACTCAGCCCCATTGTCTGTATGGCTTCCATATACAGTTGATCTACATCGGGCCGTTCTTCCCGGTCCACCTTTATGCAGATGAACCCTTCATTCATTACACGAGCGATTTCTTCATCCTCAAAAGATTCTCTTTCCATCACATGACACCAGTGACAAGCAGAATATCCAATAGAAATGATCAATGGCTTATCTTCATCTCTTGCACGTTGCAAAGCTTCCCTACCCCATGGATACCACCGTACCGGGTTATGGGCGTGCTGTTTCAAATACGGGCTGGAGGAGTTGATTAATTTATTTGGCGCATTAGAAGCATGACTCATATTAACTGCGATTCTAAGAATTTGAGTTCTGGATTAATATCTACTTCATCCTTAAACTCTTTCAGCAGGCCAATGGTTTTGTGAATAAAAAGTTGGTGCTGCTTACTTTCTATATTGAATGGTTTATGAGCCAATGCAGAGTGCATTTTGTCCCATTTCAATATAAATTGTTTTTGTGTATCATCGAAATAAACATCCTGAAATTTCTGCCAAATATAATCTGAGGCCACCGGGCTTGGGTGCAACATATCTTCTGCGTAAAATCGATAATCCCGCAACTCATCCATCATAATCTCAAAGGCAGGAAAGTACTCGACATCATCAAAATTGTTTGCCAATTGTTCACAAGCTAATCTCAGAATCGATTTGCTGACATTATTTTGTTCAAATGAATCCTTCTGGTGTCTGACGGGGCTCACCGTTAAAACAAAGCGAGTGTCTGGGTTAGTGCCTTTTACATTAGCATAATTCACCTTAAATGCCTGGACAATTTCATCAATTGTAAGCAATCTGCGGTTGAAATTTATGGAAGGAACTTTATGGCAATTAGCAACTATCTCTCCTGTTTCCTTTAGCTCATAAACAAAAGACGTTCCGAAGGTATAGATGATGATCGATGTTTTCGGTAATTGAGATCCTATATGTTTTAGCCTATAATTGGCATCTTCGAGTACGTCATTCTTTTTTAGCTTTGATAAATCTGAATGCAGATCATAATGATGGTATACCCCATTTGACTCTACAATTCCCTTTGAATCGATAACTTTATTTAATGCCCCCAGATTTATAAGTTTAAAAATAGTAAGAGGATTAAATAAGGTGCCAAAAGGATTGATGTTAATCTGAAATTTATACGCTTCAAATTTCTTTCCAATATTTTGTACGAAACATGACCCCAAGGCTAAAATGGAATCCTGAAGGTCAATCTTATTGAGAGATATTTTTGGAATTACTTCTGTTCTGAACATTGGGTAAAGATAAAAATCAAAGCCATCAGATGTTAAGGTTAAGACAAAAAAAAGCCCTGACCATTTTTCAATGACAGGGCTTAATATTTATGTTAAGAATATTGCTATTCGGCAATAACCTCAAATTTTACTTCGTGTTTCACTTCTTTATGAAGATCAAGCAATGCTACATATTCTCCAACTTCTTTGGGTTGCACCGGGAACGAAATCTGCTTTCTATCAATCTCAAATCCTTTAGCTGCCAGTAAATCAGAAATTTGCAAGGTAGTAACTGCTCCAAATATTTTTCCTGCTCCACCTACTTTAGCTCCAACTTTCAATACCACATCGCCAACACCTTCTGCTACTTCGAGGGCATCGTTCTTCCTCTTTTCAGCTTTATGAGCAGCTTGTTTAATTTCTTCCTGAACTTTCTTGCTATTGGAATTATTGGCTATTATCGCAAACCCCTGAGGGATCAGATAATTTCTTCCGTAGCCTGGCTTTACCTTTACAGTATCATTCTTATAGCCTAGGCCCTGTATGTTTTGTTTTAAAATTACTTCCATTTTACTAATTAATTTTCTACTTCAACGAATCTGTAACATATGGAAGTAAGCCGATATGCCTGGCCCGCTTCACTGCCTGAGATACTTTTTTCTGAAATTTGATACTCGTTCCGGTTAGTCTTCTTGGAAGAATTTTACCTTGCTCATTAACAAATTTCAAAAGGAAATTAGCATCTTTATAATCAATATACTTGATGCCGTTTTTCTTAAAACGACAATATTTTTTCTTCTGCTGATCCTTATTTATAGGTTCGTTAACTAATGTCATTTTGCTTCTTCTTTTTTAGGTTCTTCTTTTTTGTTGAATGCGCCACTACGCCGCTTTACGTTGTAATTAACTGCGTGCTTGTCTAAAGCTGTAGTTAAGAATCTCATCACTTTTTCATCGCGTCTGTACTCTAATTCCAGATTTTCGATTACTCCTGGTTCTGACGTAAATTCAATCAGATTGAAGTAGCCTGTAGATTTTTGCTGAATTGGGTAAGCCAGCTTTTTAAGGCCCCAATTTTCACTGCTAATAATCTCAGCACCATGTTCAGTCAACACGTTCTTGAATTTTTCGGCAGCATCCTTCATCTGAGTATCAGATAAAACGGGAGTAAATATGAATACCGTCTCGTAATTTTTCAAATTCATTGTAATTAATATAAAGTTTATTTTCGGGCTGCAAAGATAGGCCATTAATCCATAAAGACCAAACCCTTTTAATTTATTGAAATGACTGATCTCTATAGCCGATTATTTCTCCAGCAGAATAGGATCAAAAATGCACCATTTTAGCTCTAAGAACAAAATTTATTCGATCGATTTTAAGAAACTTCCAACCCCTATAATAATCGTTGAAAACACCAAAATTCCTAATCCTAGAAGCAGAATCCGTTTTGTACCGGCTTTTACACCAATCCACTCTTTCAGTGCCAAGGCCCAAATATTGCTAAAAATAATAATGAATGCCATATGAATGGTCCAACTCGCAAAATCCAACGTACGGCCCATTTTCGATGCTCCCATTCCATAAAACATGAATTGAAAATACCAGATCGTACCCGCCAGGGCAGAAAAAGCAAAGTTGGGCATCCACATCCCTTTAAAATCAAAGAATTGCTTGTAGGACCGATTGCGAATTATCATCGCTAAACACCAAATAAAATTGGTCGTAAATCCACCGACAAGTAATACCAAAAAAACGACGCTATTTTGGAACAGGGTATGCGTACCATGCTGTAATGTCAAATCTGCGATTGGCCTTCCCGCATCCAGACCAAAGGCAAAACAAGCACTCATAACACCTGCAATAAGCGCTACCAGCACTCCTTTCCTAAAATTAAATTCCCGTATGGTTCTTTGCTTTTTTTCCTTGGGCAAACTATCATCTTTGAGTTTGCCGGCTTTGCCAACAACAGAAATTCCTATAAGGCACACTACAATGCCAATGAGCGTCGCAATTCCATAATTTGTCGAAAAGAGCATTCCCATTTCTCCATGGAAGATCGGAGGGATTAATGTCCCG
>JAUUZS010000396.1 GCA_030589835.1 Cyclobacteriaceae bacterium | reverse complement strand
TCTTCCCTCCGTTTGCGTCTTAAATCCTGTTTTTCATTTTCTATGGACTGGATCATTACAGGGGTAGTTTTCCATCGTTCGTGCAACCAGACCCATTGATCAGGGTATTTTTTTATTTGCTTTTCGATAGCTTTCTGATAACGTTCTGTATTCAATTGTATCTCTTCTTTTCTGTCAACAGTACGGATCGTTTCGATAGGCTCACTGCATATCAATTTGTATTGATTTCCTTTGGTTCTTACGTAGCACGTAGTGAGCACTACAGCTTCGGTATCCAAGGCCAACATCGCTGCACCGATTGGGGTATAGGCAGGCTTGCCATAAAAATCGACAAACACCCCTTTGACACTCGTATCCTGATCAATGAGCATTCCTAAGCTATTATTTTGCTTTATAAATTGTAAAATGGTTTTGTAAGAACTTCCCCTTGGCATGACTTTAAACCCATTGAATTCTCTGTTTTTCAACACCCATTTATTGAGTTTTTCATTTTTCAGGGGCTTTCCCACAGCGCCCCCACTAATTCCAAGAACCGTCCAGGCTTTTGGCAAGGCCTCCCAACAACCCAGATGAGGGATGATCATGATTATGCCTTTCCCCAGCTCTATAGCCTTGTCAGCATACTCTCTGCCAATTATTTCTACATTATGAAAATAGGCCTCTTCTGTATCGGTATTTAGCTTAATAGCCAACTCGGCAGATCCTCTCCCCAAATTATAAAAAACTTTCCTGGCCATAACAAAAATTTCACGATCGCTCTTTTCGTTTCCATAAGCAATGGTAAGATTTTTAATGGTTTTTAACCGCTCTTTTTTTACTAAATAAAAACCCAAAATACCTAATTGTGCACACATGAAACTTGTCCATTTCCAAGGCATTATTTTTACGACAAATAAAATGATATTTATTAATGCAATGATTGCAGAATATTTCACAGACCTTTTGAGCCTTTTTGCTCCCCTCATAATTGATTGATTCAATTTGACAGTAAAAATAGTGATTCCATCACCTTATAATCATCAGAATCATGCACTTTTCTTACCTCAATGAATTAAAATAAAAGCTCCCCGCCCTAGGGCAAAGACGACCTTACAGCAAGGCTAACAATTGATCAGTAAAATGAGTTCATTACGTTGGACTATCGTTCATTTTGGCCTCTCTTCTCTTTTTTCTCATTTCCTGCTTTTCCCTCTCTTTTGCTTCAACCATTTCAGGTGTGGTCTTCCATCGTTCATGCATCCATGTCCATTGGGTAGGATATTTCTTTATTAGTTTTTCCACCTCTTTATGATACCTTTCTGTATTGATTCTTAGATCTTCTTTGCGGTCTCCTGTTCTTATGATCTCCAATGGAGGGTCAAAAATAAGTTGGTACTTATTCCCTTCTGTCCTTATATATGAAGTAGTAATAACTGTTGAATCCGAATCTAATGCCAACATTGCTGCCCCAATAGGTGTGTGGGCAGGTTTACCATAAAAATCCACAAACACACTCTTCACTTTAGTGTCAACATCAATGAGCATCCCGAGGCTGTTGTTTTGCTTTAAAAATTGGAGAATTGTTTTATATGAACTCCCTCTGGGTAAAACTTTGAATCCTTTGAATTGTCGGTTCTTCAATACCCACCTATTTATTTTATCGTTACTGAGGGTTTGTACGACTGAGCCGGCGGCAAATCCCAAATGGGTAAATGCCCTGGGTAGCGCTTCCCAGCATCCCATATGTGGCACTAAATTTATTATTCCCTTTCCTCGTGAATATGCTGCTTCAGCATACTGTTTGCCAATTACTTCTACATTGCTGAAAAACTTATCAGAGTCACTCAGGTTCATTTTAATCGTCAACTCGCCAAAAGCTCTCCCAAAATTGGTGAAGACTTCCTTTGCCATGGCAAATATTTCTGCTTCACTTTTTTCTTTACCATAGGCAATCGTTAGATTTTCGATAGTTTTTATTCGCTCTTTCTTAACAATGTAAAATGCCAACAAACCCAATTTGGAAGAAAATAAACTTGTCCATTTCCATGGAAAAACCCTGACTAAAAATAAAACGACCCATATTGAGCTGAGTAAGAATGAATATTTTATAGTTTTTTTGAGCCTTTTTAGCATGTGCATTTTTGTTTAGTATAGATCCTACAAAATTAATTATAAAATCGTAATTGTATTAGAGGGGATTTTTTCGTTTTATGGGCCTTTTTGGTAGGATAAATGAAAAGAAAATCATGATCGTCACGCTGATTAATAATATCAGCGACTCGATAAAAAGCGCACTGTTAATTGATTTGAATAATTGTAAGCTCAGATATTGTGGCATGGATTTTAAACCTATTGTCACCTCCATCGAAACGACTCCAATTAAAAATAAGCCAAACCCAAGTTTGGAAATAAGGTTTGAGGAAGAAAAATATTTTTTTAATATGAGCAAACCAATCAAAAAACTACTGGCAAATCCCAGGAACGAAAGGTGTAGATAAGTCATGATAGCATCCCGACTATGGTATACAAAGCTGGAAATTACGGGAAAGACAGACAAAAACTGCATAGTGATTTTTATTATCCAGGAAAAAAGCGCCACCGCAAAAAATGCCCTGGCCCAGATGTTGGTAATAACTTTATAAAAACCGGAACTCGAAAACAGCATTTTCAGAAATATATATGCAGCCCAAAGCTGTATTGCTGCACCCACGAATCCGGCAAAATCGACAAATGACGGAAAACCAAAACCCAGAGCAGAAAGCGCCACAGTTAATGCAGCACCAATAACCAACAAATAATATAGGAATTGCCCTTTCCGAAAAGCAATTTTCAATCCCATTTGCTCCATCAATTTTATGAAAAGAGCAAAAATAGCCAGGGTAAACCACCCATTGTATTGGAAATGAAGGTAAAAATAAATAGCCATTTCATACCAGATAGTCCCTTTAAGACCTGTTACGATTATCGGCCCGAGCGCAAGTGGCCCTAAGTATGAAATCAGCATAAATACCAAAGCAGCCTTCATGAATTTTGATGCCAGGTCAGGTTTTTCTGCATTGCCAAAAAATACCATCACATAAAGTACAGACAAGATCATATGAACGGATGAGAAAATTATGGATGGAGCGGCGTATCCCATGAAAGGAAAAGTTGCCAGCATGCCCAGTACAGCGACCTGAGAATAAACCAGCAAACGATAAATACGCCTGTTGGTTTTAGCATTTTTTGGTAGCAACATACCAAAGCTAAATGTGAGCAAAGCTAAAAATATCCATCCTAGAAAGCCCACATGAGAATGGCCATGAATCCAATATCTGTCTGCAAAATCAGCCATGGGATTTACATTATTATACCTCAGTAGAGCTCCAATGATTGCTGTAATCAAAAAATTGGCCAAGGCGAAAAACATCCCAATCCGTATTACCCTTCCTTTCGAAATCACGCTTTATTTCTTTGTTTGCTAATAATAAGGATAAGCAGGTTAATAAAAAAAAGTAATATGATAATAACATTTATCATTCCTGATAGGGCGCGAAGCTGCGATTCCATCATCAACCCGGATAAAATCCTCATCGCCAGTGAAAGTTGGAGCAATATTCCCCAAATAAATAGCGAATCATGAAAGGGCCTGATGATTAATCCTGCAACACCAGGGAAAATGATCGGCGCATGAGCAAAAATCATTGAAAAGGTAAATCCAAGAAAAAAGGCATGCAGCATGGCATCATAATTAAATATGCTGCCAAAATCCACGATCATCAGCAAACCACACACCAGCAACCAAAAATAACCCGCCAGAAGCAACGAGCCTGTAAACCGATGCATCCCTTTTGCTTTAACTGATTTCCTTGCGATATCATACTTAATTAACCAAATAGCCATCAGAATGAATCCTGATCCGGAAACAAATTTCCCAATCGTATGGTATGGCAGTATCATCCCTAACATAAAAACTGAAATGGATATAATCATCGTAATCCTTTTCAATTTGGATTGAGGTAAAAACTTACTCAGCTCCAGGCGCTCTCCGAAAACGGTCAATAAAATAAAGGCAATCCACCAGGGTGCTGCCTGCGGATAAAAGGGTGAAATTATCATGATGATGTTTCCCACTGCCCAAGCGATGCCACCAATCATCATGACATAAAAATAATATTCGCCAAACCGTTTGATCAGGTCAATGTAAACGTAAATCAAACCGAGACTACCAAAAGTGAGTAAACTCATTGCGATCTTTTGCTCGCCGAAATAGAAGAAGATGAGGCTGATTCCTGACACTACAGGAATCACATATAACCACTTCTTCTTTAAGACAACAATTCTTTCAAGACAAATCAGTGTGCCGAGAAAACTGCCTGTCATCAAGGCGCCGTGATCTCCGGCCATCTCTCCTATTGGTATCGACCAACCCATCCTGAAAAGACCTGCTAACATCCCTACAACCAGTGAAATCAATACAAAGGGCAACACCAAAAATATCTTTTTATTCATCTTATTTTATCTTTTTGCAACACCTTCATTCTTTATGTTGTCTTATTGCGACCGGCTTTGGTGCCGAAAAACAAGACTGCATAATTATTTTGGTCGAATGGCGTAATTTAATCCTTTAGCATGATCAGGCACATCTTGAACGCCTCAATCGCATGTAAGGCATGAGGAATATTTGCCGGCATATTGATCATTTCACCTTCACTTACCTCATGTTTTTTCCCTTCAATC
>JAUUZS010000548.1 GCA_030589835.1 Cyclobacteriaceae bacterium | reverse complement strand
TGACTTTATAGACAGACACTATTTATTATTGTTGAAATAGTATAAGAATACAAGAAAGCCTGTAAATGCCGATTTTTTATTCCCCTTTATTTCCAAATCTACTCTCAAATGGCACTTTGAAATTCCGCGAAGGTTTACTAATGAATGTAATTTTGCTCTCAAACGAACTTCACTGTTTACAAGTATTGGTTGATTAAATTTCAGATCCTCTATACCATAATTGATCATCATATCTATATTTCTGATCTCTGCAATTTGTTTCCAGAGGTAGGGACATATGGAAACGTTCAGGTATCCGTGTGCAATGGTGCAACCAAAGTTGCCCTCCTTTTTTGCCCGTTCAGGATCGGTGTGAATCCATTGGTGGTCAAGAGTAGCATCCGCAAATTTATCTATTCTTTCCTGAGTGATAGTTAAATAATCAGAAACACCAATTTCTTTGCCTATGAATTGTTCAAATTCAGCGTGACTGCCTATTATCTGTCTGCTCATGGAGTAGTTTTTTTAATTTTAAACCCCGAATATAATGGAAGTCGACAACATATCATTGATTTTCAGGAATAGATATATTATTTCATTGTGTTTAATTTAAAAATCGCATCTGATCGACGACTTTCCTCTTTATAATCTCCTTTTTCCAGGGATCTTTCTCCAGATGCTCCCACGACCAAAAGACCACGCCTTTTGATGGGGCAACTAGTGCAGCATCAAGATTATCTTCAAACTCTACGCTACTAAGTGAATCGGATAAATAGGCCTCTTTTACCTGTATGCTCGGTAATATATTGCCTTGAGTTTGATTGAAAAAATCCTGTACAACTTCATGAACCCATCTGGCATCACGCTTTACCATGTGCGAATAGGTCATAGGAGAAAGAAAATCTACATGATTGGCAATAGACTTGATATCCTGCCCGGCGATATTTTTGATCCCGCCATCAAAATCACCTTGCCGCCACGGTACAATGTGTGTATTGATCAAAATATCCGGGTCAATCTCTTTTGCTTTTTCAACAATTTCTTTAATCAAATTGGTAATGAGGTGACATTTCCAGCCTGTCCATTTTGACGAATGATTTTCCAGAATCCACGCTGCAATTTCATCCGTTTTACCTAATGAATCAGGCATGCTTACCCCTGAGTGCTCTTGAAATTTTTCGATACAGCGCGCATCAAAACACGTGTTAGGTAATGATGAAGTCAAGGTTTCGGGAAACACCTTTTCCCAATAAACAAAATGCCTGATGAAATCAATGCTCAATCCATCCGGATGATAAGCTTCTACATATGTCATGATTGAAGCAATTTTATCTTTTCGGAATGCGTCATGTGAAGGGCAGGCAAATTTCACCCATTCATCAACTGCCTGTTCCCCATCGGATTTGATAGCGTATAATTCAGGGGTTTCATTTAATGCCTCCTCATCAAAAAAGATGGGTAATATGACAAAGGTTTTAATCCCGCTCCTGAGTGTTCCTGAACGAAAATCTTTGTCAGCCAATAATTTTTTGCTTACAAAAGCCGTATTGATCCCAATGGATTTCCACTCCTCAAATAATGTATCAAAACTTCCCTGATGATCGTAAATCTTTACGCCGACTATTTTTTCTTGTTCTGTCGATTTGGTGTGTATACAACTTTGGAAAAGCAATAATGCACAAAGAGAAAGAAGGAAATTCCTCATGGTGTGGGATGATTAGGTTTATAAAACATCAAATGGCAAAACCCTTTCTTGAGATTTGCCATTTGACGGTTTTCTTTTTATTGATTAGCAATGAATTATTTATACTCAGGCCAAATCAACTCATCGGATTAGTTATAATAATAAATTCTCCAGACACGACCTTTCAAAGAATCACAAATGAAAAGTGATCCATCAGGTCCTTGCGCCAAACCCGTTGGGCGGTACATCGCTTCTGTAGGAGCAGCAATTTCATCCTTGCCGGCTATACCGGTTGCAAATTCTTCAAATTCCCCCGTAGGTTTGCCATTTTTAAAAGGAATAAAAACAATCGAGTAACCCACCTGTGGATACGGAACCCTGTTCCAGGAACCATGCAGTGCTACGAATACACCATTTTTGTATCTTTTAGGAAACATATCCCCGGTATAAAAAATCATATCATTGGGAGCAGTATGTGCAGGTAGTGATAGCAAAGGAGCTTCGATATCTTCGCATCGTTCCGTGCTGGTGCCATCACCGCCAAATTCAGGGCTTAGTACTTGCTGATCTTTAAAATGATCGAAATAACAATATGGCCATCCGTAGTCCTGATCTTTGTTGACTTTGATAAACTGCTCTGCCGGCAGATCGGCATTTTGCTCAAGGTTAAATACCCTTGGCCAAAAACCTTGCAATTGATCCCGGCCATGATTCACCGCATAAAGTGCATTGGTTTTTGAGTCCCAATCCATTGCCAGGGCATTGCGTACTCCTATCGCATAATGATAGGCTTCTGCCTGGGTTTGATTTGGTTTGTTGGCATCAAACTGCCAGATGCCTGCTTGCCGGGCTGTATAAGGGGTAGGATCAATGCCAGGAGATTCCACAGAAAAAGCGACCTCTTCACCGGCATTTACAGGTGCGCCCACCGTCACATACATATGCCCTTCATTATCAAAAGCCAATGGTTTAGTGGCGTGAGGTCCTTGCTTAGGAAAACCGGTGGCAATCAATTCCATTTCAGAAGTTGGTACCAGCTCATCTTTGTTCATTTTATATCTGTACACGTTTGAATCAGAGGAACAATACAAGTACCCGTTGTTGAAGGCAATTCCCGTTCCGCCGTAAGGCATGAATCCTTTTTGCTCATCCATAATGCCATTTCCATCAATATCCCTCAAGGCGATGATGCCGTGACCGTCCTTCACCTGGCGAAGTTTTACATACAGATCGCCATTATCATTTACGGCAATAT
>JAUUZS010000178.1 GCA_030589835.1 Cyclobacteriaceae bacterium | reverse complement strand
GGCAACTTCCGGGAGGTATTCATTGCTTTCCCATAGTATTGTTGGGTCACTTCCGGGTTTGATGGCGATAAGATTGGCATATTCATTGGCGGCATATACTATTCCATTAAGAAAAGCCGGGGAAGGGCCAACTTCTCCCATCAGACATTCTACCGACCAAAGTTCTTTGCCGGTGGCAGGATCATAGGCGGCCACCTGAGGACTGGTTGACAGCACCAATTCAACATGATCTCCCAGGTTGGCAAGAATAGGGGAGGCCCAGGATATTTTTGAAGAGCGCTTTGTTTCCCAAACCGCATCTCCGGATAAGGCATTTACTGCCTTCACACTTCCGGCTTTGTTGGTATCAAACTGAATAAAGAGCAAATCTTCCCAAAGCAATAGCGAAGAGGAGTGCCCATAATGGTTATCGGGAATACCCATGTTTTTGGCCCAAACCCTGGAACCTTTTAAATCCGTACAAACCAAGTCTCCGGTTGCAAAAATGGCATATACATGCCTGCCATCCGTTGCCACGGTAGGAGCAGCATAGCCCGTGTCATTTGTGGGTTTGCTGATTTTTCCGGAAGGTCTTTGTATACCCGAAACTACATGCTCCCAAACCAATTTCCCTGTTTCCAGATCAAAACAATAAACTGATTGTTTATCTTGGTTGGCGCCGGTCAGGAAGACCATATTGTCCCATATTACCGGCGAGTTGAACCCAGGTAAAGCAATTGGAATTTTCCAAAGCACATTTTCCCCGGAAGCTCCGTCCCAGGAAGTGGGGGAATTTTTTTGATATGAGATGCCTAATCCATAAGGACCCCGGAACCCAGGGAATTGGTTTATGAGTTCGTTATGACCTGGAATCGCTGCTGCGGTTGTTTTCTTTTCAGCTTCTTTAGCAGGACTTATTTTTTCCTCAGGGGCTTCCTGAACCTTTGAATCTGTTTCTGAAGGGATGGCGGATTCAGTGACTTCCATTTCCGTTTCTTCAATTGCCTCATCCTTAACTATATCTTCAGGCAAGGTTTTATCTTGAACAGGGACTATTTCCTGAACGGGTATTTCATTTTTAGAATCCTCGGTTTCTGTAAGGGCATAGGTGCTGGAAAGGTGGTTGCTGGAAAGAAAAGATGCGAGTAACGCTAACCCAAAAACCAATGCAACAGAATATACAATCCATTTCCGGGAGATCAATAGCTCAATATCCAGTTTAGCTTCCGTAGAATCGGGCAGATTAATTTCCTTTTTTAACCCGTAGTAAATACGCAGGGCTACCATCATGGTAATGATTCCGATAATCAATAAAAATGCCCCCGATCTGATTTGCCATTGATTAGTGAAAAAAGCATTTCTTACCATCAGATCAAGCTGTCGGATTTCAACCTTAAGCTCTTCATTGCGTGTATCTTCCTGAAAGCGCTCTACCAGGTTTTTTAGGGCTTCACTTTCTATCGGGTCAGTCGATTTAAGTTGCCAAAAATTCAACAGCATCACGATGCAAACGACAAGTGAGAATGCTCCGGCGATAGTTGCTGTCCGAATTGCCAATATTTGTTTCTCTCTGTTATCCAATTTTTTCTTTCATTATAGTGTCAAAATCCGGTTTCCCGACAGGGCAATAATCCATACACCGTGCGCAGCTCACACAATTACCTTTGTCAGGCTCATAATCCTGCCTGCTTCTGTATATCGTCTTGCGTGAATAAATTATGCCAAAGGCCAATCCAAGAAAAGCACCCACCAACCAGCCTCCGTAATAAAATTGTTGACGAATTGTTTCCGCTTCTTCCACCAGCGTTTCCATTGTTTTTCCGGCGCCTAAGAAGGTTTGAATGTCAATATGGTCAGGATCATTCTTGAGCTCGGGATGTGATATTAATAGTTCGGCCAGTGCTACTGTTCGATTTGCTTTGGAAAGATAGACATGGGTAGTAGAGGCAATATACCCTCCGACAAGCATGCTAATAGGAATAACGATCACAGATAATACAAAGCGGTTAATATCTTTTTTCCTGGAAAGAGGATCAGCAACAGGTTGATTGATGGCGTCCATCGGGCAGGAGCGTTCACATAATTTGCAATCAATACATTCTGACGGTGTGATGGTCAAATGCTTTTTTGATACGCCGGACATCCAGCTTAGCAAAACTCCATACGGGCATAAAAAGCGGCAATATGGCCTTCCGACAAACATGCTGATGACCAAGAAACTCCCTCCCAAAACCAGCATGGAAAAGCTGGCATCCATACGGAATATGCCTACGAATGGATCAAAGCGGCAAATGATAAAATCGGTTTGTGTGGCGGCAAAAAGTATGGATAATCCAAGGTAGATATACGGGATTAGCCCTAATGCTTTTCGTACTCCAATGGGCAGGGATATCGGTTTTATGATCATTAAATCCTGTATGGCTCCCAATGGGCACGCTCCTCCGCAAAATACCCTGCCTGCAAATAAGGCAAACAATAAGGGAAGCATGAAGAAAGCGAGTGCCGTCAGTGAAATGGTATAAGCAGGATCGACCAATGCAAGGGTTACATTTTGAATGGCACCGATGGAGCAGATGCATCCGTTTCGATAAAATCCAAAATAGATCAACGTAAAGATGGAAAGGTAAAGAACGCTTTTTCGTGACCTGCTTTTCAGCACAAACCAGGTGGAGAGTGAAAGCACAATAAAAAGGATCATGACATCCAAATATTCCATCAAACCATTCCTGGGCTCCGGCACCTCCAGGGATGGAGCCTCATAACCAGATTCAAAATCCGGGCGCGGGAATCGTTGCTGTGCATGCACCGCAAGTGAGAGGAATACCCCTGAAAAAGCGGCTGCTATTTTAAAAAATCTGCTTTTCAATGTTTTCTTTTTTATTCGTTAATGATTGAATGAGAAAATGAATGAATGTGTGAATAATCCTTTCCCATTATTCGTTGATTCAATTATTCGATCATTCTTCTAATCTTTCATTTATTTTTAAATAGCCGAAAAATCCCCTTTCACTTTGTAGGGATCACTTGCCGGAACCCTGGTGATGGCATCAGAGGGGCACATCCGGGCAATCGCACATTCGTTGCAATTCACGCAAATATCATGAATGATTTGAAGGTGCAATGATCCGTTTCCAAAGGAAGAGCACCCTTCCACACATATGCCACAGCCAATACATAAGTCCTCGTCGATGCTATATTGAAAGAAAGGTTCTTCTACAAATTTTCTTTTGATGGCCGCAGTTGGGCACAATTGGTTTTCAGCCCCCGTATTAAGATCCATTGCCCCCGGCTTGAAATACCCGCCGCATAGATCACAAAAACCACATAGCTCATAGGCATGAACGCACTTTACTGCTGAGGGAGTCAGCACACATTCATCTGCGCAGCGCCCACAACTTGTACATACAAATGGATCAATCTGCCATACTTGTTCTCCGGTTTTTGATTTTGCTAAAACCAAACCACTCAATCCACCAATGCCTAAAGCCATGGTGATCCGGGCGGTACTTTGGATAAAGTCCCTTCGCTTCAGCGTTTTATTTTCTTCCTTTTTTTTCATTTTCCACAGGTTTAGAAGAAGCTATTTTGTCGCATGAACCAAACTGGCCGCAGGTGTTGCAAAACGGATTTGTAAAGCAAGTTTCCGGATTGCCAAACCGGCGACGGTAAACCAGCAATCCGCTCACTCCCAGCATTCCACCAAGCATGAACCAGCGTTTACTTTCAGTTATAAATTTTCTTCTTTTCATAGTTAAAAATTTGTGTCAGCCATACTGTTTTCAAATGTATTCTGATCACTATTGTGTTTTCTTAAATTGCACCGGCCATATCGATCCGTTCGAATTTCCGTATCATTTTTCTGGAGATATCCAGTACATAGATATTGTCTTCTTCATCAGCCGTCAGATCAACAGGTTTTGACCCTTTGTCAAAATCACCCGATGTAGCGACCACACTCTCCACCTCACCTGAAGGGGAATAAACCTTGATTCTTACCAGACCTTTTTCACATGTCACAAAATGACCATTTGATAAAATGGTCATTTGCGCAGGATTGCAACATCCGGTAAATCCTTTTAGGGAAAAAGACGACTCACCCCAATATGACCGCAGGGATCCATCATCGGTATAATTCTCAATATATTGTTTCCCGGTATTGGCGACCCAAAGCTGATTGTCCGGATCAACGGCGATATCGAAATAAGGACTTGGGACAACAAATCCGTATTTGCTATCGGTATTTTTTTTCCCGTCAATGGAATTGAGCAATTGCCCCTGATAGGTATAGCGGAGTACCGTTGGCTCTCCCGCATTGGCCACAAAAACGGCGTCTTCTTTAAATGCGATCGAGGTGATGTAGGCAGAAGAATCCAGCGGTCCCCAACTATCAAGTAAACTACCTTGAAGATCGTAAAGCTCGATATAGTTTTTACAACCCAAAAATATTTTTCCGTCGGGAGCAAAGGATATTGAGGTAACTATGCCATCGATCGTTTTATTAAAATATTCCCCACCCATAGTATCAATTACCTGAAGGTGGTTTTCATAGGCGATGCCAAGCAGTCCTTTATGATAGTCAAGTGCGATGGGGGCATTAAAGCCAACTCCTATGCGTTTTACCTCGTGGTATTTTATCATAGAGGAATCAATATTTTTGATGTCCCCAAGATCATAAGCATATGGATTTTTAACGGTTTTGCTCATCTCACTTTTGAATACATCGCCAAGAATAATGAACGCGATGGTCAATCCTAATAATATCAAAATAATATATATCAGTTTGTTTTTCATTGTACGGTTCTATTTTCGAATATTCATACAAATCATCTTTGTGGCATCTCTTAATAATAAATAGCCATCAGCGATAGCCAAAGGGCCCCAGGCATCGTGCGCATCAAATAACTTCACTTGATCCAACAACTCAAATCCTGTTTTACTAGGCAGGGCTATCGAAAGCATCCCATCGTCATTGAGGATGAAAAATTTTTCATCGGCAATCATATATGGGCCAAGGCCAAATCTGTGTGTTTTTCCGCTCGTCCAAACGACCTCCCGGGTATCTTTTGGATCTACACAAATAAACTGGTTTCTTAATATTCCTGCATCTTTTGGTAAAATACCAAATAGCAATCCGTCATAATATATTGGTGTCTGTTGTTCGCTGGCGAGTCCGTTTTTGGGTTTGTAATCATAGAGCATTTCAACGGTAAAATTGTCCGTCTCTCCGGAAAGTTGGAACATCATGCTGCCTGCCCCATATCCGGCAGTTAAGAATATTTTGCCATCAGGCATGCAAACAGGCGCAGGTGCGACGACTGAACAACCCCATTTCAGTGACTCCCACAATACTTTTCCTGCCTCTTCCCCATCGGCAGCGATGCCAAATACACCTCCAACGGCACTGTACACATACATTTTGGTGTCTTTGAATACAAAAGGCATAATGGAGGAATGTGACATTTTTACTTTATTGGTGTTTGGCGTTTCCCACAGTATCTCTCCTGACTGGCAATCTACCCCAATCATCAGGATCTCTTCTCCCCCGGTAGCAATTATGGCTTTCCCGTCATCAATCAACGGGCACTGGCCTGTGTACCATAATGGAATTTGTGTGCCGTAGTTTTTTTCTATATCAATGCCCCACAACAAATCACCGGTCTCCCTGTCCATGCACATCACATGTGATCTGGGTCCCATAGTTAGGATATATTTTTCCGTAACGGCAGGGATAGTTCGAGACATACCATGATTTCTTTTTATATTTACGTTATACCATCGCCGCCAGACTTCAGTACCGTCCCGGATATCGAAGCATCGAAGCATATCAGCCTTCAATTCTTCATCGTAATCGAGTACATAAGCCAATCCTTTATAAATGGATGGTCCAGCATGTCCTTCCCCCATTTCTACCGACCAGAGAATGTCAGGGCCATCTGGTCCGAATTTGTCAATAAGTTCTATGCCTGGTTGTTTGATATTATCAAAATTACTGCCTCTAAAACGTGGCCATGTTTCATTTAATGTGGGTTCGAAGGTCAGGAATCGTTTAAAAAATTCTCCTACATTGATGATTTCATCCAGACCGGAGCCTTTATCGCCCCGGTTATCCATACCGGGCTCACTCGCTGCTATGGAGACCCTTGGGCTGGAAAAATTCCACCAAAGCAGTGCAAGGATGAAAACTATTGCGGTAATGATAAATACTAGTCGGCTTGAAACGTTCATTTTTTATCCTGCCTATTACTTGAGTTATATAACAATTCCATACTCCTTCAAATGGTAATTTCCCTCTTAATCACCTCTTGACACTACCAAATTCCAGAGTGCTAATCAATAGCATAATTCTTAAAGAAAGAACCACGTTCCTCCATCAACAACCTTATTCGCCTTATATCAGGCTTTAATATTAAAAACCATCAAAACATCCCCATGGCGAATCAGCAATTTACCATCAATGATATAAGGATGTGCCCAGTGGGGGCCCGTGCCATGTTCGATTTTGAAAGTGCTGACGATGTCAAATTTTTCTGGCGTGGGATTTACCAGTGCGACATTTCCACTTCGCTCTTCAGAACAATATAGCTTGCCGTCGGCAAAGGCGATTGGTCCTTTGGTAATCCAGGAATCTTCATACATCACTTTTCCGGTGTCCCATTCGAGACAGACCCAATTTCCCTTGCTGTTGCTTTGCCAATTGGAGCCATAGATATAATCACCGATATTCACATAATGCCCATGATGGGTGTCCAGCACCTCAGTACGCCATTTCTCGCTGATACCTTTGCCATCTTCAGCAACTTGTAGCATAACTCCATATTGGTTATACCCCTTGGACAGGAAAATCTCATTTCCTTTTATAATCGCAGAATTTGTACTGTTGGTTGCCCCACGCATCTTTTCCGGATCATCTGGCAGGTATTTGTACTTCCAGGATATCGCACCATCCTCAGGTTCAATGCCTATCACATAATCGGCTGTTGAAGCTATGATCAAGCGTACATCTCCTAGTTTGTATATTACCGGCGATACGTATGTTCGCGCACCGCCAACACTTTCTGTCGTCCATATGGTTTCTCCTGTCAATTTGTTGAAAGCAATGACTGAAGTTTCATCTCCGCCATTTGTATACAGGACTTTATCGTCAACGATAAGTACCGATTCGGCAACACCCCATTTGTGTATTTTGCCATTGTATTTTTTATGTGCATCGACACTCCATAATATATTTCCATCCGTTCGGTTCAGGCAGGCAATCTGGCCTGTTCCACTTATCAGATATATTCGATCACCTTCAATGGTTGGTGTGCACCGCGTATCGGTATAGGTTTTGGTCCATGATTTTCCATAAGCTACCTGGTATATGATGTTGCCTTCCTTGTCGATGGCATTGAGATAATCGTCCTCATCGATTTTTCCGGTGATATATATTATTCCATCAGATAGGACAGGTGTCGAATAACCTACTCCGATACCTGCTACATTCAGCACCTCTTCGGGGCCGGCTTCCGGCCATTCCTGCAACAGTCCCACCTCAGGAAATATTCCTGATCGATCAGGACCCCGCCACTGAACGTCTTGTGCAACAGCATTGATGGATATTGATAAAACTGTAAAAAACCAGATATTATATTTCATAATTTAAAGTTTTCAAGTCAAAATTCAATTATTATAAACACCTTTAAAATAAAAAGGCTAATGTGGGGATTATCATATACCCCACTAAAATAATACTTATAGCAGTATTCAATAAATATTATTTTGTAGAGAGTGCGTAGGGTAGAGCAAAGATAAGGATAAAAAATGCTGCGAAATCATGACATAAATCATGAAATACAAAAATGAATCCTCTCAATTCCTGATGTTATATGCTATTAGGGTATCTCCATGTCGGATAAATAGCCGCCCTTTGTCTATAACGGGATGCGCCCAATGCTGTCCGCTGCCCATCGATACCTCTGTTTCACTAATGATCTCAAAAGACGCTTTACCGGGTTTTACCAAGGC
>JAUUZS010000522.1 GCA_030589835.1 Cyclobacteriaceae bacterium | reverse complement strand
TTAATTCTAATTTCTTATATGATTCTGATATATGTTTAAATACTTTGATAATTGAGAAAATAAGCATGGGCCAGCTTAAGACGCTGAATGCTTTCATCACGATATTCAATACACCGCCGACAACCGAAAGTGCGAATTCCATGCTGCTTACATTGTATTTAATTTTATTGTTGTGTATTCCAATTATCTCCGAAGTATTTCCGGTTACGATATTGTAGCAATCGCCATCCATTCTGATGACTGAGGCTATTAATCCGTTGTCGTTATAAGTCGTTGTGCTTTTCTTTCCTAAAAGAAATTTAATGCCATCAACAAAAGCTTTGATACCCTTTGCTAATTTGCTGAAAAAGTGTCCGAATACTTTTTTGAGAATACCCCAGAATTTCTTTGCAAAATCTACGATCCAGCCAAATATTTTCTTTGAAATAGAAACAACTTTTTTAAGGAATTTTTTCACGCCGAAGTATATCCGCTTTAGGAATCCTTTTTTCTCTTCGGGCTCTATTTTTGAAGCTGCCGTTATTTCAGCTTTCAACAAATCCATCCTGAGCTGGAAAAGATTCAATGTCTTATCATCTGAGCGCTCTACATTTTTGAGTATATCGCCTACAATGGTTTCCTCATTTCCGGAGGTTTCTGATCCATCTTCAACCATATATTCCTGTAAAAAGAACAGGCCATTGAAGAGGAAATATCCATTTACAACATGTGTAAGAACGCGATATGATTCGATGTTTTTTTCACCGGCAGCATTGAAAAGATCAATGGCATTCAAAATACTTTTTATCGTCACTTCACCAATATCACTATCGAGCAAACCCTCATAAAGTCCGTCCTGCCACTGATGCACCTGGATTAGTCTCAAAATAAATTGTTTGAAAGGGTTTATTGATTCTTTGTCAAGAAAACCAAAGTCAACCTTTTTCGCCTTTTCTTTGAGTACTTCCCTGTTGAGGTACTTGAAGAACTCGGATCGTTCTCCAAAATCACTAATAAGTTGCCGTTTAAATTTTCCTGTGCGATCCAAAGATTTCTCAAGATCTTTGTCGATGCTCTTTTTTGTTTTAAAGGTCAAAATAAAATCCTCATCCGTATGGACCTCAAGCAAGCGTTTTGTAAAATACTCTACATCTGCAAGGTAATTGACTGCATCCAGTACTTCACAGTCTGCGTATTCCGCAATGGTTTTCAGGGCAGCCATCGAGTTTACAACACTAAAGGGTGTGCCAACACCGAAAGGCCACATGCCAAATATATCAAGACGGTAATGGATAATTCGTGTAATGAGATTAACCTTACCTATTGCCGGGAGTGTTTTAAAAGTCAGGCCTTCGTCAATGTCTGTGACTTTACCCAGTAGTTCCGCAAAAAACTCATCTTCTTCTTCAAATACATGACGGATAAGTTCATTTTCACTATAAAGACCAGAAGTCATGGCATCCTTCAGGAACTCTTCTTTTGCATTTGTCAAATCCTTAGGCAATAAAGCATTAACCTTAAACATAGGAATGTAACCCAGTTCAATCAAATGCTGGAGGCAGCGGTTTTTTTGTTCAGGAAGGGTTTTGGCTTCCTTTACCAGCTGATCAATTATATAATCAGTAAACTCGGGCACTATTTTATAAGGTTGGCTACCATATCAATAACTGCCTTTCGGGAAGCCTTCGAAGACTCCATCATCTGTGCGTGGAGATCCAATAGATTTTTATCAGCAGGCGAGAGGTCGCTTTTTACGATCGTGGATACATCTGCATCAATCTTGACATTGGTATAAGCTATCAGTTTGATATCTGTCTGGTTTTGTACCGACATACCTTTAAGCACACTATTGATCTCGAATTTGTCGTCACCACTCTGTACAACCTGCTTTGTCTTGAAGGAAAAATCACCGGTAAAAGTGGTTACTTCGAGGGAGGCTGCATCTTCTATAGCATCTCCTATTTTAGACATAAGCCGCTGAAATCCGCTTTTCAGTTTTCCTTTGCTATCTGTATTATTATCTGCCATGATTATTCGTAATTAGGATTGGTAAATAGATTCAATTTTATCTTTGGCCTGGCTATCGTAAATTCCATCTTCTGTTAGTCCTTCCGCTTTCTGGAAAACTTTCATCTCAGTTTGGGTCCTGCCTCCAAAAATACCATCAGCAGCACCACAATGATAACCAAGTTCGTTAAGTACAGATTGGAGTTTGGTAACTTCGGCTCCACGGTCACCCAATTTTAGCGTAGGCTTAGGGGCACTTTCCATTTTTTCAGTGGTCAGGCGTCTGTAGCCAACTACTTTATCGGCAGCATAACCCTGGATGGATACGGCATTTTTCTGATTGCCTCCGAGGCAATATACGAGAAACCTGTTTTTAGAGAAGCCTATAAAGATGCCGACATGGCCTTTCCATGATGTAGGTTTGTCACGCCAGAAAATGACAATATCACCTGGAATCGGGTCATCGACCGGACGGCCTACACTTTCCCAGCTTCGGGCCCTGGCACTATTTGTCCGTTGAAGACCGGCCTCCTTGCAACACCAATTCACAAAGATGCTGCACCATGCGGTTTCATCATCTTTAATGCCTTTAATGCCTGATTCGCTCGAATATGCAAGTATGCGTTTGTCATGCTCTGCTCCTAAGATTTCCTGTACGCCAAGCTCACCGGCGGCGATTTTGATAAGTGATTTCATATGCTTTTAGTATTTAGAATGTGAATGATAATCCTGGTCGATTGTGTGTTGTTCAATTTAGTAAGTGTTATAGCAGGCAGGTTATTGCAATGATACGAAATTATGCGGCGAATAGCAATAGGGAGGTGTTAAAAATGTGTTAAAGAAATGGTGTCCGACCCGCTGGGTTTTTATCAACCCGGCGGGTCAGACATGATACAACCCGGGGGATCAGGTGCAATTACCATCCTAAGCAATCAACTCCCCACCTCCCGCTTCTACAGGATTAACCCCCTTCATCAAATAATCCTCATTAAAATATTTACGCAGAAATTCATCGGCATTTTTACTCATGATCTTAGTTGCAAGTTCCTCGACCGGCCGGTTGAATTGTAAAGTCTTTAAACGATCTGTCGTCCATGATGGGTCAAATTTATCCAATGGCTGAGGATCCTTCAGGAATTTAACAAGTAACTCTTCCAGTTTGGGGAATTCATTTGCTGTACCGAGGTAATCCATTTTGTTTATCATTCCATCGAAATCAGAACCAATACCAATATGATCCCAGCCTTTTGCAGGTTGATCAGGATTGTGGTTGGAATACACTTCAACGATTTTATAAATATTCGCCAGGATCATGAGCGCATATCCTTCCTGCATTTTTTCACCAAACTCACCAATTTGTCGCATTTTATCACTGATCTTTTCTGATAGTTTTTTCTT
>JAUUZS010000089.1 GCA_030589835.1 Cyclobacteriaceae bacterium | reverse complement strand
TGTAGCGCCAGGTCAAGCTCATGAGTCGACATAATAATTGCTTTCCCTGTTTCCCTGGCCAGCTTTCTTAACAACCTAACGATATCTATGCGGTTTGGAAGGTCTAAATGTGCTGTCGGTTCATCAAGTAAAATCACCGGCGTATCCTGGGCCAATGCCCTGGCAATCATTACTTTTTGTCGTTCACCATCGCTGTGTTCATGAATACTTTTATGAACCAGATGCTGAATTCCGGTACTTTCTATGGCCCACGATATTTTATCCTTGTCCTTATTGTCCAACTCACCAAACCACCCCGTATAGGGTGTTCGTCCCAAGGAAATCAACTCGAAAGCCGTTAAATTTCCATAGCCAATTCTTTCAGTGAGCACAATGCTCAAAAGTTTTGAAAGCTTTTTTTTACTTACGTTAAATAGGTTATGCTCAAGGATTGAAATATCACCGCCAAGGGAATCCTGAATGCCTGCCATGGTGCGCAAAAGCGTAGTTTTTCCAACACCATTTGGCCCTAACAAACATATTAGCTCGCCGGAATCCATCGAAAGATCGATAGGCCCTGCGACCTTAAGCGGCAGCCCCTTCCGCTGCTGATACCCAATTTCAAGCTTCGATATGTGCAGTGCATTTCTCAAAATGCAGTCTTTAAATTTCTGTTTTTCAAGATCACCCAAACCACAACAGGAGATCCCAGTAATGCTGTGATGGCATTAATTGGCAATGAAATCTGACTTCCAGGCAATTGAGAGATGATGTCGCACCCCAACATGAGCGCTGCTCCCAACACTAAAGTAGCAGGGATCAAAATTCGATGATCGGAAGTTCCCAATAGCGACCTGGACAAATGAGGCACTGCAATGCCTACAAAAGCAATCGGCCCGCAAAATCCTGTTACGGTTCCGGCCAGGATACTTGTGGTAATGATCAGGTATATGCGTGTAAACTTAATGTTTAGCCCCAGGCTCCTGGCATAGTTTTCCCCCAACAATAAGGTATTCAGGGATTTTGAACCAAAAAATGCCATGAGCAATCCAAGCGATACAATGATCATAAAAATATTCAACTGGCTTGATGTCACTCCTCCAAGGCTCCCGAAAGTCCACATCAGGTAATCCTGAATTTGCTCGGGATCACTGAAATATTGCCATATACTCACAACAGAAATGGTGATATTTCCGATCATGATGCCTACAATGAGCAAGGATATATTGTCTTTAATTCTGGCACTGACCAATAAGATTATGGCCATCACAATTCCAGAACCAGTTACGGAGGCAATCACAATCAGCCAGCTGCCTCCCAACCCCAACTGCCGGATTGCATAAATACTTGCTGCTCCACCGCTTGTCAGCATCACCAGCGCTACTCCCAATCCGGCACCGACAGTAATCCCCAAAACAGATGGCCCTGCCAAAGGATTTCTGAACAAAGTTTGCATTTGCAATCCTGCGACAGCCAGGGCACTACCGGCAAGAATTGCACTTACTGCCTTTGGAAGCCGAATCATATAGATAATTTTATGCCAAAGCTCATTTTCAACTTCCTGTCCCAATAATAGCTTAAGCACATCTACGGGTGGGATTGACACAGATCCCAATCCAAGGTCAGCTAAAAACAGTATTCCGAGCACAGCTATGGAAATACCAAATACAATGGATCTGGGAAGCCCAAAAATGCTTATTCGTTGAGTGGGGGCGATATGCATAGAAGAGCTTTTCAATTGAGTTGTCTATAGTAATGTAATTGATGATCAGGAAGCAGTTCGGGATGCAGGATTTTGATCATATCTGCCAGAATTACGTGCGGATTTATGATGCCGGATTCCCAATAATCATTGGTAATGCCGCGAGAGGTAAGCTTATTATTATTGAATATGCTTCTTTCTTTAAAGGATTTAAAATCAGCCAGTCGCTCATCTTTATCCAGGATGTCCATTGTGGAATAGGCAAAGTCGGGACTAATCCAAAAGTCAGCATCCATCCCCTTGGCATAAACGCTTTCAAAGTCCAATTGAATTGCGCCCGTTCCCTTATCCTCAGACCAAAGATAACGTCCTCCGGCATCGGCCATTAAATTGCTGATATAGCTATTCCCTCCGGGCACAAACCAGGAACCCTTATAGGGAAGATTACAAATGATTGTGGGCATTGTTGCCGCTTTTACAGCTATGCCTAGCAGCTCGCGGTATTTGCTTTCGATTTCTCTAAACCAAGCATTGGCATGTTCAGTTTTTCCAGTCAGTGCGGCGACCGCTTTTACCCATTCCATTCTGCCCAACAAACTTGTTTCCTGCCATTCGGAAAACACTAAAACCGGAATTCCCAATTCCTTGAGGATTTGTTCGCTTTTATTTGGGGCACCGGGAAAACCTACCGTAATAACCAATTCAGTTTCAAGTGACAACAACATCTCTCTGTCCAACGATTCACCGTAACCTACCTCGGGCAATTCCCCTTTTTCTACTGCCGAAAAAATCGCCTCGTCAAAGACATATTTTACTTCAGATATTGAACTTATATTTTCTGTTGCCTCACAAAAATTGAAATAAGAAACGTATGACGAATGCAACAAGGCTATACGATTTACAGGGGTGCTGATTTGTTGATAATCCTGAAATTGAGGAGGGATTACGGCATCTTTTGATTTAAGCAGAAAATTTATAGTATCTGAAGACTCATTATAATGACTAAATAGTTGAAGGATTTTAAATCTATCACCTTCTAGGATATCAAAACCTATAGCATGGTCTACAGACGATTTTCCAGCACTCTGGCTTATGCTGTCAACATCAGAAAGGTGATGATCTGATTTATTGCTGCACGCATATACCCCTAAAAGCAGCATTACGCTTCCCCAAAAGAGTGCTCTGAAATAAAAAGATTTGCTTGATAAATATTTTGCCATGTTACCTGCCTTAATCCCGAAGCTAATTTAAAATGGCAGGTCTTCTGACTTTCCCTGATTTGACTTCCTTCCCACCCCGACCAGTCGGAGCAGTGGAGATTGAATAGATCAAATCTCAAAATGGGATTACAGCAGCGGGAACTGTTTCGGATTTACACCGAATTCCCTTTTAATGCGTCGCTGCTGAATGCTACTTCACAACCATAATTCACGACAAAACTACAAGGTATTTATTGGATTGAAAATTAAAGTTTCCATTTTTTTTCTCTGCACAAAAATCAACCTTAATGCAAAAGGTGATTTTCTTACTTATCATGCTATTTTTTTAATTTCATTTCTTTATATAATCCTTTTATTCACTAACTTGCGCGCCAATAATAATTCTTGAAAAGAATCTATTGGCCTGATTGTAAAACAATTTTGTTTTGGGGGCTTTTTTTCCGTTCTCAAATTTTCAAATAGATTATATAAATCTTAAATTAATACATAATGAGTTCAAAAAAGTATGTTTATTTTTTTGCTGCAAACCAATCAGATGGTAAAGCAGAAATGAAAAATTTATTGGGAGGCAAAGGTGCCAACCTTGCTGAAATGTGTAATATCGGAGTTCCGGTCCCTCCGGGATTCACCTTGAGTACTGAAGTGTGTACTGCCTATTATGACAACAACAGAAACTACCCTGAAGGCCTGAAAGCAGAAGTTGAAGCTTCAATTGCGAAAACTGAAAAGGTATTGGGGAAAAAATTTGGAGACCCAAAAAATCCTTTATTGTTTTCTGTCCGATCTGGTTCACGTGTATCTATGCCGGGCATGATGGACACCGTTCTAAACTTGGGTATTAATGAAGAAATCACTGAAGGCCTTGCTGCCCTATCAGGAAATCCTCGTTTTGCTTGGGATTCTTTCCGAAGGTTTGTTCAAATGTACGGAGACGTTGTCCTTGATCTAAAACCTGCAAACAAAGAAGATGAAGATCCATTTGAAGTAATCCTTGAAGCTAAAAAAGAAGCAAAAGGAGTAGAACTCGATACAGATTTGACTACTGAAGACCTCAAAGAAATTGTTGCGGAATTCAAGGCAGAAATCAAGAAGGAAACGGGGCATGATTTTCCTGAAGATCCTATGGAGCAACTTTGGGGTGCGATGAGTGCTGTTTTCGGAAGCTGGATGAATGATCGTGCGATTACGTATCGTAGATTAAATGGAATTCCCGGAGAATGGGGAACTGCAGTCAATGTTCAGGCTATGGTATATGGCAACATGGGAGATGATTGCTCTACTGGAGTAGCATTTACCAGGGATCCTGCAACCGGTAAGAAAATATTTTATGGAGAATACCTTGTGAATGCTCAAGGTGAAGATGTTGTTGCAGGAGTAAGGACTCCCCAGCCATTAAATGATTCTACTAAAAGCGATCCTTCGCATACAACACTGGAAAATTTGATGCCTAAACCTTATGGTGACCTTGTAGCAATCTACAACAAGCTTGAGCAGCATTATAAAGATATGCAGGACATAGAATTTACCATTCAACAAGGTAAATTATGGATGCTTCAGACCAGAAATGGAAAGCGTACTGCTGAAGCTGCTGTACGAATTGCCGTTGAAATGGAGAAAGAAGGATTGATTGATAAAAATACAGCCATCAAACGCGTGGAGCCAGAACAATTGGATCATTTGCTTCACCCAATGTTTGACCCTGATGCTGACACAAATATCATCGCTAAAGGTCTGCCTGCATCGCCGGGCGCTGCAACAGGAAAAATTGTTTTCCATGCAGAAGATGCTGTAGAGTGGGTAGAAAAAGACGAAGACGTAATATTGGTAAGAATAGAAACCTCTCCTGAAGACATAGCGGGAATGCACGTAGCAAAGGGTATTCTTACTGCTCGCGGAGGTATGACATCTCACGCTGCCGTGGTCGCCAGAGGAATGGGGACTTGCTGTGTGGCAGGATGTGCTGAGGTTGAGATTAATTATAAAGCCAAAACCATGACCATTAATGGTAAGGTTTATAATGAGGGCGATTGGCTTTCACTTGATGGATCTAAAGGTGAAGTAATAGAGGGCAAAGTACCAACGATCGACCCTGTACTATCAGGTGATTTTGGTGTTCTTATGGGTTGGGCCGATGAGGTTCGACATATCAATGTACGTACGAATGCCGATAGTCCACACGATGCAGAAGTAGCCAGAAACTTTGGTGCTGAAGGTATAGGACTTTGCAGAACTGAGCATATGTTCTTTGAAGGAGATAGAATTAAGGCGGTAAGAGAGATGATTCTTGCAGATGATTTAGCCGGACGTAAAGCAGCACTTGCAAAATTATTGCCTTACCAAAGAGATGATTTCTATGGAATTTTCAAGGCAATGCATGATCTGCCTGTAACCGTACGAACACTTGATCCACCATTACATGAATTCCTGCCTCATGATGACGATAATCAGCAAGTAATGGCAGATGAAATGGGTATTACGCTGGAAGAAGTAAAGGCGAAGGTAGAATCTCTTCATGAATTTAATCCAATGCTCGGTCACCGTGGTTGCAGATTGGGAATCACTTATCCTGAGATTACAGAAATGCAAGCCCGTGCCATCATCGAAGCTGCATGCGATCTGAAGAAGGAAGGGATTAATGCGCTTCCTGAAATCATGATTCCTTTGATCGGTACAAAAGCGGAATTGAAAGATCAAAAAACTATCGTAGTTGATACCGCGAATAAGGTAATGGAAGAAAAAGGCATTAAAGTCGATTACCTTGTGGGAACAATGATTGAAATCCCAAGAGCTGCACTTACTGCTCATGAGGTAGCCGAAGAAGCAGAATTTTTCTCTTTCGGTACAAATGATCTGACGCAAATGGCATTTGGATATAGTCGTGATGACGCAGGATCATTCCTTAAAGAATATATTTCTAAAGGAATCCTTGCTGATGATCCTTTCCAGACTTTAGATCAAAGCGGAGTTGGACAATTAATTGAATTCGGCGTTGAAAGAGGCCGACAAGTGAAGCCGGATCTGAAAATTGGTATTTGCGGTGAGCACGGTGGAGATCCAAGATCTGTAGTATTTTGTCATAAAGTAGGCATGAACTATGTGAGTTGTTCACCATACCGGGTTCCAATCGCAAGACTTGCGGCAGCGCAGGCGCAACTGGATTTTCCTGCTAAGTAATAGCAATAATAAATTAAGTAATATGCAGTAAAGGCTGCCTCAAATGAGGCAGCCTTTTTCTTTGTATCATTTAAGAGAAGTTTGCGTTAAATTATCCTTTCACTCCCTTCATTGTCTGAATCACGGATTATCCACAGATTTAGTGATTACGCAGATTGCTTAAAATCAACCGCTTAAAAGTCAGACTTTTACTGCCAAAATTTATCAAAAGTCCCACCTCTAATTTATATGCCTTTAGGTAGTTAAGTGCTTGTGCCATATGAACGTCTTCCAATTGAACCCGTGCCTTTAACTCGACCAATACTTTTTCTTCAACAACAAAATCTGCCCTCCTGGTGCCAATAGGTTCAGTTAGTTCCCTGTAATAAATATGTTGCTCAATCTCTCTTTGAAATTCCAAACCAGCCCGTGCCATTTCATACGCCAATGCCCGTTGATAAATCACTTCCTGAAAACCATTGCCTAAAAACTTGTGAACTTCAAATGAAGCTCCGATAATTTTTTCCGTTATGTCTTTGTATAATAGTTCGCTCATATTAAAATCTGTGAAATCCGATAATCCGACTAATCTGTGATTCCCACAATTTAATTATTTTATTACAATCAATATACAGTATATTTGATATCTATACCTAAGATTCCTAATGATGCGAAATACACTTTTTTCAACTCAAAAATCCTGTTTGTTCATCCTGATTTGTATGGTGATTATGATGCAATCATGCAATAAAAAAGAAAATACAAAATTTAAAGCCGGAAAAAACTGGCCTGTTTATTTGGGCGATAAGCACAATAGCCACCACTCACCGCTTACTCAAATAAATAAAGAAAATGTAAAGCAACTTCAAGTAGCATGGGAATACAAAACCGGTGATGCTGACCCTAATGGTCATACACAAATTCAATGTAATCCCATTATCATTGATGGCATCATGTATGGATCCTCGCCAAAATTGAAAATATTTGCCCTTGATGCTGCTACAGGAAAGCAAAAATGGATCTATGATCCGGCAGTAGCCACCAATTTTTCCATGAACGTAAATCGTGGGGTGACCTACTGGGAAGATGGCGAGGATAAAAGAATCCTGTTCACGGCCGGCCCTTACCTTTTTGCTCTTAATGCAGATAATGGTTATCCAATCCAAACTTTTGGAATATTTGGGAAAGCATCCCTCAAATCTAAACTCGGGGAATGGGCGCAAAAATTATACGTCGTTTCCACCACTCCGGGAATTATATTTGGAGATCTTCTGATTTTAGGTACACGGGTTTCCGAAGGCGCTATTGCTGCACCGGGCTATATCCGGGCATACAATGTAAAAACAGGAAAAGTGCAATGGACTTTTCGAACCATCCCAAAACCCGGGGAATACGGATACGATACCTGGCCCAAGGATGCCTACCTTAGTATTGGTGGCGTGAATTCCTGGGCAGGCTTCTCTCTTGACGAAGAGCGGGGGATTGTTTTTGTGCCCACTGGTTCTGCATCCTATGATTTTTATGGAGGAAACCGAAAAGGGGCAAACTTATTCGCCAATTGTTTATTGGCGCTTGATGCCAAAACCGGCAAACGGATCTGGCATTTTCAAACCGTCCATCATGACGTCTGGGACCGAGACCTCCCCTCACCTCCCAATCTTATTACGGTAGTCCACGATGGCAAAGAAATTGACGCCGTTGCCCAGGTTACAAAATCAGGATTTGTGTTTGTTTTTGATCGGGAAACCGGGGAGCCTCTTTTTCCTATTGAAGAACGTCCTGTGCAGCAAACAGATCTCGAAGGAGAAGAAACCTGGCCAACACAACCGTTTCCTCTAAAGCCCCCACCCTTCTCCGGGCAAAGCCTGACCACAGAAAATATAACGGACATCAGCAAAGAATCACATGATTATATTTCTGGCATTCTAAACAATGTTCGCACCGGAGAGCAATTTATTCCTCCAAGCAGACAAGGGTCGGTGATTTATCCTGGATTTGACGGAGGTGGCGAATGGGGAGGTAGTGCATTCGATCCCAATACCAATTTACTTTATGTAAATGCAAATGAAATGGCCTGGATACTGACCATGGTTGATCTCAATCCTCTGAATTCAGATAAGCCACTTAGTTTGGGAGAATCCACGTACATGGCAAATTGCGCCATGTGCCACGGGCCGGATATGATGGGTGATGTTACCGGAACCTATCCTACGCTAAAAGGGGTGACCAATAAATACAAAGAAGATGAAATCGAAAATATAATTGTAAACGGCAAAAATTTTATGCCGGGCTGGAAACACCTGGGAGGAAACAGGATTATAGCTGTGATGGACTTTATTGCAGGAAGACAGGAATCTATTGATCCGCACACCATAGGACTGGAAGGCAATGTAGGTATTGTGCCATTTACGCACACAGGATATAACCGCTTTCTTGATCCTTATGGATATCCGGCCATGAAACCTCCCTGGGGCACATTGAATGCCATAGACCTAAACAAAGGGGAAATCGTTTGGCAGGTACCGCTTGGGGAATTTAAACAACTTACGGAAAAAGGCATTCCTAAAACCGGCACTGAAAATTACGGTGGCCCTGTAGTCACTGACGGTGGATTGATTTTTATTGGTGCTTCCAAAGATGAGCACTTCAGAGTATTTGATAAAACAACAGGCGCTGAAATTTGGAAATATGAACTCCCTGCAGGCGGTTACGCGACCCCCGCTACCTACGAAGTTGATGGGAAGCAATTCGTTGTCATCGCTTGTGGAGGAGGGAAAATGGGCACAAAGACAGGTGATAGCTATGTTGCTTTTTCACTACCATAGTATAGACAAGTGTCCCAATTAATCTTTGATCAATCTCTATTCAATCTTATCAATCTCTTTTCAATCTGTTCCATTCAATCTCCATTCAATCTCTTTTCAATCTGTTTCATTCAATCTCCAATCAATCTTATCCCACTAAAAATTTCCAGTCAAATAAAAAGCAGCTATTTGAAGAAAACCTATATCTTCGCTTTTTCATTTTATTTTGATTTTTTAGTATATGAACTGGTTCGATATTCTTGTGTGGGTTTGGATTGCCATTCCGATCATTATTTTTCCTGTCCTGCTAAAGATCAGGATCCCCTATGGTCGGCATGCGTCATCAAACTGGGGGCCAATGATCGACAACCATTGGGGATGGTTCTGGATGGAGGTTCCTGCGCTATTGACTTTTCCACTTCTTGCTATATTCGGGCCAACAGAAAAGGATGCATTGTCATGGATATTGATTGCTTTATGGTCGTTACATTATATTAACAGGGTTTTTATTTTTCCATTCAGATTGAAAACTAAAGGAAAGAAAATGCCTTTAATCATTGCTGCCAGTGCTGTATTTTTCAATCTGACCAATGGTTTTGTAAATGGGTATTATATCGGTTTTGTTGAGGGACAATCCAGTGGAACATATCATCTTTTGGCTATTATTGGCATAAGCATTTTCATAATTGGTTTTGTTATCAACCAAATTGCTGACTCAAGACTAATCGCTTTGCGAAAACAAGATCAAGGCTATCAGATTCCAAAAGGATGGCTTTTCAATTATATCAGCTGCCCAAATCATTTTGGTGAAATGCTGGAGTGGATTGGCTTTGCAATAGCCGCCGGCAATATCCCTGCTGCAAGTTTTGCCGTGTGGACTTTTTGCAATCTGGCGCCGAGAGCAAACAATCATCATTCATGGTATAAGGAAACCTTTCCTGACTATCCTAAAAAAAGGAAAATTGTATTGCCTTTTTTATGGTAGGTAGCAGAATATTGGAATCGAAAAAAATCAATGTATGCAGTTGATTTTTGTGTATTGTTTGCGTTTTGTTCTTTTTGGATTTGTAATTTTAGAGCTTAATGTGAAAAGAATCGAAATACCTCTTTTTCACTTAATCTAAAACCAATAAATATATAACTCATGGATATTCGATTTGATCAAAAAGTTGTTGTAGTCACAGGAGCGAGTTCCGGAATTGGAAAAGCTACCGCACTGGAATTTGCTAAATCAGGCGCCAAAGTGGTTGTGCACTACAATTCCAACAAAACAGGAGCTGACGATACGGTGAGCAAAATCCAGAAATTGGGCGCAGAAGCCATCGCTGTAGGTGGCGATCTCAGCCAAAGCAAAAATGTTAACCAATTGATCCAAACGACAATAGATCAATTCTCCACCATCGATATCCTGATCAATAACGCAGGTTCATTAGTAGAACGACGGACTATAGAATCCATGGACGATGAGCTATGGACTAAAGTAATGGATGTAAATCTTACCAGTGTCTATTTATGCAGCAAGGCTGTGATTCCGATTATGAAAGAAAAAGGGTACGGAAGAATTATTAACCTCACTTCTGTGGCAGCCCGAAATGGTGGTGGTCTTGGTGCAGGGCATTATTCCGTCGCCAAGGCAGGGGTGCTTACGTTCACGAAAAGCCTTGCAAAAGAACTGGCAGAAACCGGCATAATAGTGAATGCAGTTTCCCCGGGGGTTATTACTACTCCATATCATGATCAATATTCCACCCCAGAGGCACGCAAAGGTTATGCAAACAATACACCTCTGAAACGAGAGGGGACTCCGGAAGAGGTAGCCTACGGCATTTTGTTTTTAGCTTCAGGATTTGCATCCTTCAT